>DATMTZ010000343.1:0-8604 GCA_035563975.1 Oxalicibacterium sp.
AGGCAAGGCCATGCCGCAAGGCGAAAACGCGGAACGCGAAGCCGCCGTCATCCTCGCGCCGCTCGTTTCCAAGCGCGCCAACGTCAAGCTCGGCCTGATGCGCGCCAACCGCAACCTGACGCTCAGCGTGCCGCTGACGCTGGCCTGCGGGTTCGGCATCGAGCTCGGCAATATCGACACAGTGAATGCGTTTTCGGACGGTCGCCGCGTGCTGGTGACGCGCGGCATGCTGAACTTCGCGCGCTCGGATACCGAACTGGCTTACGTGCTGGCGAAGGAACTCGCGCATAACGCACTGCGTTATCCGACGCGCCTGCGCATGACGGCCACCGTCGGCGGCATCATCGACAACCTGATCCGCATCATGCCGGATACGGCGCCCTTGAGCGGCCGCGCCGGCGTCAAGCCGATGCCGAAGGATCTCGACGTGGCGGCGGACACCGTGTCGCTCTACATGCTGGCGCGCGCCGGCTACGACGTGCAGGGCGCGCATGCCTTCTGGCAGCGGCTGGCGACGCAGTATCCGGACGACGTCCTGAACGGCTATACCGCGATCCATCCTTCCACCACGGCACGCCTGGCCAATATCGACCGCGTGGTCGACGACATTCAGGACAAGATCGCGAAGAAGCAGCCGCTGTTTCCCTGAAGCGCGAAGATAAAAAAACCGGCTGACGCATCAGCCGGTTTTTTTTGCCGCATCCTCTGTGCTATGCCGCCGCGCGCAAGGCGTCATCGATGTCGTCCCGCGTCAAATCCGGCGACAGCTGCTGGATCAGGTCCAGCGTGTACTGCCGCAGATAGGCGCCACGCCGCACCGCGATACGGGTCACGTTCTGCGCGAACAGATGCGAGGCATCGATCACCTGCAAGCCCTCGTACCCATTCTGCCGCACCGCCATCGACGCGACAATGCCCACGCCCAGCCCCAGCGTCACGTACTGCTGGATCACGTCCGAATCCATTGCGGTCAACACGATGTCGGTCGCAATGTCGGCTTTTTTGAACGCGGCGTCGATATGACCGCGGCCGGTGAATCCAAGGTCGTAGGTGATCAACGGATACTGCGCAAGATCGGCCAGCGTGACCTGCCCCTTCTGCAATAGCGGATGTCCTTCCGGCACCACGATCGCGTGATGCCAGCGGTAGCAGGGAAAAGACACCAGCTCTTCGAACTGGCTCAGGCCTTCGGTCGCGATGCCGACATCGGCCTTGCCGGATATGACCCAATCCGCGATATGTTCCGGCGAACTCTGCTGCAGCGCGATCCGCACTTTCGGGAACGTGCTGCGGAAAGCCTGCACCGCTTTCGGCAGCAGATAGCGCGCCTGCGTGTGGGTGGCCGCGATGGTCAGCGTGCCGACCTCCTGGCTCGCATATTCCTGGCTGGCGCGCCGCAGGTTCTCTGCTTCCAGCAGCAGGCGGTCGATGATCTGCAGGATGCCTTTGCCCGGCTCGGTCAGACCTGTCAGACGCTTGCCGTTGCGCTCGAAGATATCGACACCCAGTTCTTCCTCCAGCTCGCGGATCTGGCGGCTGATGCCCGGCTGCGAAGTAAACAGCACGTTTGCCACTTCCGTCAGGTTGTAGCCGCAGCGCGCGGTTTCGCGTATCGATCGTAACTGTTGAAAGTTCATGACAGTCGCCTTTCAGGGAAAGCGGCCCCCTGGCGACCGCGAATGGCGCCATGCAGGACCTGCAGCGTTGGTAGTGCGGGCCGACGCAGTCACAGCGCATCGGCCGGGTTAGCGGGATCAGGCCGGGTCGTTGACGAACACCTGCAGCCGTTTCGGCCGCACGACCAGCGTCTCGCCCTCTTTCAGCTTCAACTGCGCATAACGCTCGTTCGAAATCACCGCCTCGATCAGCTCGCCGTTGTCGTCGCGCTCCAGTTCCAGCTGCGCGAGCGGACCGATCGCATGCGCGCGGCGCAGTTGTGCGACGATGCCCGGCGCGCCGGTCGTATAGCGATCGACTTCCAGATCGTGCGGGCGCACATACCCGATGCCCTGGGTGTCCTGCGTCTGCGCATGTTCCGGCGCATCGAAGACAATGCCGCCGGACTCGAGCACGCCCTCATGCACGCGGCCATGGAACAGGTTGACGTTGCCGAGGAAGCCGTAGACGAAAGGCGTGGCCGGATGGTTGTAGACGTCCTTGGGCGAACCGATCTGCTCGACGTGGCCCTTGTTCATCAGCACGATCTGGTCGGCCACTTCCAGCGCCTCTTCCTGGTCGTGCGTGACGAAGATGCTGGTCACGTGCAGTTCATCGTGCAGGCGGCGCAGCCAGCGGCGCAGCTCCTTGCGCACCTTCGCATCCAGCGCGCCGAAGGGCTCATCCAGCAACAGCACGCGCGGTTCGACCGCCAGCGCACGCGCCAGCGCGATCCGCTGGCGCTGGCCGCCCGACAGCTGCGGCGGATAACGGTCCGCCAGCCAGTCGAGCTGCACCAGCTCCAGCAGCTTCATCACTTTTTCACGGATCTGCGATTCGGACGGCCGCGTCGCCGCCGGGCGCACGCGCAGGCCGAAGGCAATGTTCTCGAACACGCTCATGTGCTTGAACAGCGCGTAATGCTGGAACACGAAACCGACCTTGCGTTCGCGCACGTGACGTGACGACGCATCCTTGCCATCCAGCAGTACCTGGCCCTGATCCGGTTGCTCCAGACCGGCAATGATGCGCAGCAGCGTGGTCTTGCCGCAGCCGGAAGGGCCGAGCAGCGCGGTCAGTTCGCCCGCCGGAAAATCCAGCGACACATTATTCAATGCAGTGAAATTGCCGAACTGCTTGCGGATGTTCTTGACTTCGATACTCATGATCCCTGCTCCTGAAACTGTTCCAACTGTTGCTTGCGGTGGTCGCGCAAGCGCCACTCGATGAATGATTTGAGCGCCAGCGTCACCAGCGCCAGCAATGCCAGCAGCGATGCTACCGCGAACGCAGCCGCGAAATTGTATTCGTTATAGAGAATCTCCACCTGCAGCGGGATCGTATTTGTTTCACTGCGGATATGGCCGGACACCACCGACACCGCGCCGAACTCGCCCATCGCGCGCGCATTGCACAGGATCACGCCGTACAGCAGGCCCCATTTGATGTTCGGCAGCGTCACGTGCGAGAAGGTGCGCCAGCCGGAGGCGCCCAGCACCAGCGCGGCTTCCTCTTCCTCGCTGCCCTGCGACTGCATCAGCGGAATCAGCTCGCGCGCAACGAAGGGAAAGGTCACGAAGATGGTCGCCAGCACGATGCCCGGCACCGCGAACAGAATCTTGATGTTGTGCTCCTGCAGCCAGCCGCCGAACCAGCCCTGCGCGCCGAACAGCAGCACATAGATCAAACCCGAAATCACGGGCGACACCGAGAACGGCAGGTCGATCAGCGTCAGCAGGATGTGCTTGCCGCGGAATTCAAACTTGGCGATGCACCAGGATGCCGCGATGCCGAACATCAGGTTCAGCGGCACCGCGATGGCGGCCGTCAACAAAGTCAGCTTGATCGCGGCAATGGCGTCTTCTTCGCGAATGGACGTGGCATAGGCATCCCATCCCTTGCGCAAGGCTTCGGCAAACACCGATGCCAGCGGCACGAACAGGAACAGCGTCAGGAAGATGAGCGCGATCGCGATCAGCACCGCGCGCACCGCGATCGGCTCCAGCGTCGCCGCAGGCACGTGCGCAGCCGGGCGATGCGCCGGCGCCGCGCCGACTGCTATCGTGGAAGATGATGCAACGGCCGACATGTCAGGCCTCCTCGGCACGGTTGCGCTTGCGGCTCCAGGCCTGCAGCAGGTTAATGGCGAGCAGCATCAGGAAGGACACCAGCAGCATCACGACCGCGATCGCAGTGGCGCCGGCGTAGTCGTATTGCTCCAGCTTGGTCACGATGAACAGCGGCGTGATCTCCGACACCATCGGCATGTTGCCGGCAATGAAAATGACCGAGCCGTATTCGCCGGTTGCACGCGCGAAGGCCAGCGCAAAGCCGGTCAGCAAGGCCGGCAGCACGGTCGGAAAAATCACCTTGACGAAGGTCTGCAGATGGCTGGCACCGAGGCTGGCCGCGGCTTCCTCCAGCTCGCGTTCCGCTTCCTCCAGCACCGGTTGCACCGTGCGCACGACAAAGGGCAAACCGATGAAGGTCAGCGCAATCACGACGCCCAAAGGGGTGAACGCCGCCTTGATGCCGAGCGGCTCCAGGTAACGGCCCAGCCAGCCGTTCGGCGAATACAGCGCAGTCAGCGCGATGCCGGCCACGGCCGTCGGCAAGGCAAACGGCAGGTCGACCAGCGCATCGACGATCTTCTTGCCGGGAAAACGATAGCGCACCAGCACCCAGGCGACGATGCCGCCGAACAGCACGTTCAGCGACGCGCCGATCAGCGATGCGCCAAAGGTCAACTGATAGGAGGCGATCACACGCGGAGAGGTCACGGCGGCGACGAAGGCTTCCCAGCTCAACGTGAACGTCTTCAGGAACAGCGCCGACAAGGGAATCAGCACAATCAGACCCAGATAAAGCAGCGTAAACCCGAGCGACAGGCGGAAACCCGGCAGCACGCGCGAGGATCGTTTCCCTAAATGGATGGCGGAGGCGGACATGGCTCTTATTACGTTTTTGACTAAGGCCATGCGATATTCGCATCCGTCCTATATAAAGAGAACGAATCTTTTTGCATGTCTTTAGAACAAAACCGTATAAGAAGCCGGAGAGCCTATGCCAACCGATCGAACACCGGCAAACGCCGGTGCGAACAGCGAGAGCGGCTCCTCCTGAAGGAACAGTGATGAACAAGGTGAGCTGCCGCCTTGCGTGTCGAAACCGACTTCCGGCAACCTGTCGTCCCGGATGATGTTGCTGATCTTTCCTTGATCCGGTTGCGCGCATGATTGTTCGACACTCATGATGTCCTTGCGTGATTGATGCTCAGACTAGTCCCATCCGGTCGCTCATCTCGCACCCGGCTGATAGATCCTGTCGAAGATGCCGCCGTCCGAGAAATGCTCCTTCTGCGCCTTGGTCCAGCCGCCGGCTACCTGATCGATCGTGAACAGTTTTACTTTCGGAAACTGGCTCGCGTATTTCGTGGCGATCTTTTCGTCGATGGGACGGTAGTAGTTCTGCGCCGCGATTTCCTGGCCTTCCGGCGAGTACAGATACTTCAGATAGGCTTCGGCCTGCTTGCGGGTGCCCTTGCGGTCGACCACCTTATCGACCACCGCGACCGGCGGCTCGGCCAGGATGCTGACCGAAGGCGCCACGATCTCGACCTTGTCCGGTCCCAGCTCCTTGATGGCAAGAATCGCTTCGTTCTCCCAAGCCAGCAACACGTCGCCGATGCCGCGTTCGACGAAGGTGGTAGTCGCGCCGCGCGCACCTGAATCGAGCACCGGCACGTTCTTGTACAGCTTGCGCAGGAATTCCGTCGCGCTCGCTTCATTGCCGCCCGGCTGCCTTAACGCGTAGCCCCACGCGGCAAGATGGTTCCAGCGCGCGCCGCCGGAAGTTTTCGGATTCGGCGTAATGACGGACACGCCCGGCTTCACCAGGTCGTTCCAGTCATGAATGCCTTTCGGGTTGCCCTTGCGCACCAGGAACACGATGGTGGACGTATAAGGCGCGCTATTGTGCGGCAGGCGTTTTTGCCAATCCTTCGCAAGCAGGCCCTTTGCCGCGATCGCATCGATATCGTAAGCCAGGGCAAGCGTCACGACGTCCGCATCGAGCCCATCGATCACAGCGCGCGCCTGCTTGCCGGAGCCGCCATGCGACGCCTTGATCTTCAGCTCTTCGCCGGTATCCGCCTTCCATTTCCGGGCGAAGGCCTTGTTGAAGTCCTGGTACAGTTCGCGCGTCGGATCGTAGGACACGTTCAACAGGTCTGCCGCGTGCAATGCAGGTGCCGTCAAGGCCAAGGCAAGCGCCGCGCCAATCAGTTTTTTCAATAGCATCTCGTTCTCCCTCACGTTTCGATTCATGGAACGGGAAGATTAGAGACCGCCATACAAAAACAGAACGAATTGTTTCAACGATGCATATGCGCTTTCCGAATAAAGATCGACGTCTCCTTGCGATGGAATATGCTTATGTATTGATTGATCAGGCGCATCGCGGAACGAAGCCGCTGCGACCGCAATCGAACGCCTGATGCGTCGCCCAACCACCAGAAAGGACTTTTATGAGCACACCACATGATGTGGCCGTGATAATCGGCAGCCTGCGCAAGGAATCGATCAACCGCAAGCTGGCGAACGAACTGATCAAGCTGGCGCCGTCGTCGCTGAAACTTTCCATCGTCGAGATCGGCGACATTCCGCTGTTCAACCAGGATTGGGAAATGCAGCCGCCGCAGGCCGTGACCGATTTGAAGCAGGCAATCAGCAAGGCGCAAGCGGTACTGTTCGTCACGCCGGAATACAACCGGTCGATTCCCGGCGTGCTGAAGAATGCGATCGACGCCGCCTCGCGCCCCTATGGGCAAAGCGCCTGGCCCGGCAAACCGGCTGCCATCATCAGCGCGTCGCCCAGCCCGATTGGCGGCTTTGGCGCCAGCAATCATTTGCGGCAGGTGCTGGTGTCGATCGGCGTCAGCGCGATGCCGCAACCGGAAGCGTATATCGGCCAGGCGGACAAGCTGTTCAAGGATGACGGCACGCTGGATAACCAGAGAACGCGCGAGTTCCTGCAAAAGTTTCTCGACGGCTTCGTACACTGGATCGAGCGGCAGGCCGACTAGGATTTCCCCGATCAAAACGTCGCCGTTACGGGCGACGCGGTTTGCGGCTGGCCGCCCGCTCGGTTATGATGGCGGCCTGCTCCATCTCTCCGTCCATCCACCCATGTAGTTTCCCCTTCTTCCCATCGCCACACCACGCGTCATGGAGATTCGCTGGCGGCGACGCGTTTACCCGATTCAAACCGTCACACTGTGAGCAGACGACTGCCGCCATCGGCAGATCGCTTGTCTCCCGCATCGTCAACAAGCGTGCGAGCGATCGCATGCGCCGTCATTCACGTTCATGAAGATACATACCCTGAGAGACGAATGGTTCTCGAACATTCGCAACGACATCCTGGCGGGCACCGTCGTCGCCCTTGCCCTGATTCCCGAAGCCCTCGCGTTTTCCGTCATTGCCGGCGTTGATCCGCAGGTCGCCCTGTATGCGGCATTCGTCATTGCGGTGGTCTCGGCAATTGCCGGCGGGCGTCCGGGCATGATCTCGGCGGCCACCGGCGCAATCGCGCTGCTAGTGGTATCGCTGGTCAAGGACCACGGCGTCCAGTATCTGTTCGCGGCCGCGATTCTGGCCGGCGTGTTCCAGATCGCCGCGGGCCTGCTACGTCTGGGCGCCCTGATGCAGTTCGTTTCGCGCTCCGTCATCACCGGCTTCGTCAATGCGCTGGCCATTCTGATTTTTCTGGCGCAACTGCCGGAATTGACCCATGCGCCGTGGGCGGTCTATCTGATGGTTGCCGGCGGACTGGCAATCATCTACCTGCTGCCGCGTGTCACCAAGGCCGTTCCCTCGCCGTTGATCTGCATTATTGTGCTGACCATCATCTCGATCGCGCTGCAACTGCCGGTGCGAACCGTCGGCGACATGGGCGCGTTTCCGGACAGCCTGCCGCACTTTGCATTGCCGCTGGTGCCCTTCAATCTGGAAACCTTCCGCATCATCCTGCCCTATTCGATCGCGATCGCGATCGTCGGCTTGCTGGAGTCGCTGATGACGGCGGCCATCGTCGACGATTTCACCGACACGCCGAGCGATAAAAACAAGGAGTGCCGCGGCCAGGGCATGGCCAACATTGTGGCCGGCTGTATCGGCGGCATGCCCGGCTGCGCGATGATCGGGCAATCGATCATCAACATGAAATCGGGCGGGCGCGGCAGACTGTCGACTTTCATCGCCGGCGCGCTGCTGCTGGTACTGGTCGTGTTTCTCGGACCATGGGTGAAGCAGATCCCGATGGCGGCGCTGGTAGCCGTCATGATCATGGTATCGATCAGCACCTTCAGCTGGCGCTCGCTGCAAAACCTGCTGACGCATCCAACTAGTTCTTCCATCGTGATGCTGACCACGGTTGTCGCGGTGATCGCAACGCATAACCTGGCCATAGGCGTGGGCGCCGGCGTGCTGCTGAGCGCGATATTCTTTGCGTCCAAGGTCCGCAAGGTCTTAGCTGTGGAATCTTCGGTGAACGACGACGGAACGCGCAGAACCTATGTCGTGCATGGACAGGTCTTTTTCGCCTCCACGGAATTGTTCGTTTCGGAATTCGACTTCAAGGATGACGTGAAAGACGTATTGCTCGATCTTAAGCATGCACACTTCTGGGATTTGACGGCGGTCGAAGCGCTGGACCGGATCGTCTACAAGTTCCGGCGCAATGGTATCGACGTCGAGGTGGCCGGACTCAATCGCGCCAGCAAAACCATGGTGGAGAAGTTTGCGACACACCACAAAAACGAGGCGGCGTCAGCGAGTGCCGGACACTAGGAAGAAGCGACAAACGCTGCGAAAACCCTTCGCGAGCGAAAATGACAGTGCAGGAAAAAAGCCGGCGTTGCCGGCTTTTTTGTCTTTTCAGCGCTCGCCA
>DATMTZ010000344.1:0-4065 GCA_035563975.1 Oxalicibacterium sp.
CGCAAGCGGCGCCCGTGACGCCGCCGATCCAGCATCCGCTCGAACCGGCCGCCGCCAAGGAAGCCCTGCCGGCGGTTCAGGACAGCGATGCCCGCGTTGCGCAGGCGCTGAGCGCCCTGGTCGGCAAGGATGCATGGCAGACGCTGTTCTTCCCCGAGCAGATCGTGCGCCACATCGTCGCCACCGTCGACAACCTGCCGCGCAGCGAAGCGCCGTCCAAGATGTGGCCGGTGCGTCCGGCCGCCGCATGGATGCAGACCGCGAACGAGAACGGCCAGTTGCAGCTGGCTCCGGCCAACGCCGCGCGCTACGCGCCTTACATGGCACTGCTGCAGGCGCTGGACATCAGCAAGCTGGCAGGCCTCTACCGCGAACTGTATCCGCTGTTCCAGCAGGCATATGTCGATCTCGGGTACCCGGATGCCTATTTCAACGACCGTCTGGTCGCCGCAATCGACGACCTGCTGGCGGCGCCCGAACTGGCGGAACCACCTGTGCTGGTGCAGAAGAAGGTGCGCTACCAGTTTGCCGACCCGGAGCTTGAACGCCGTTCGGCCGGACAGAAAATCATGCTGCGCGTCGGCACCGACAACGCGCGTATCGTGAAGGAGAAACTGCGCAAGCTGCGCGCCGCGATAACGCAACCTGCTGCCGCGAAGTAAGCAACAGAGACAGGCGGCCCGCATTTGCGCAGGCAGCGCTACCGCCTTGTTAACCCGTCGGCGTCGCATCGCCACGTAATGTAACGATTCGCCAGACGCAATCGCGCTATCGTTATCGATAAAAATGCATTGCGTCATCGGCGTTGTCATACGAAAATCCCTGCGGTAGAGTCCGACAGCGCAAGGCAAACCACTCCACGGGAGCAATCATGCGGTATCCCTTACGTTGTGTCTTTATATTGATGCTGTGGTTTGCAGCGACCGTGCCGGCGCATGCCGATCCTCTGCGTCTTGGCGTCACGCTCAGCCTGACCGGCAAATATGCCGAGCTGGGCGCAATGGATCAGCGGGCGTACAAGCTGTGGGAGGAAGACGTCAATCGCCGCGGCGGGCTGCTGGGTCGGCCGGTCGAGATCACGATCGTCGACGACAAGAGCGATGCGCAACTGGCCAAGACGCTGTACCAGGATTTCATCCTGAAGAACAAGGTCGACCTGCTGCTCGGCCCCTATTCCAGCGAAATCACTGACGTCGTCGCCGACGTCGCCGAGCAATACCGCTATCCGTTGCTTGCCTCAGGCGGCTCGGCCGATTCGATCTGGCAAAAGGGCCGCAGCTATGTGTTCGGTGTCTACATCACCAGCAACAAATACACGGTGGGTTTCCTCGAATTGCTGGTCAAGGCCGGCATTGAAAAGATCGCCATCGTCGCGGCGGACGACGTTTTTTCCAAGAGCATCGAAGAAGGCACCAAAAACTGGGCGCGCCGCTACGAGCTCAACATCGTCTATAGCGGCACATTCAAGAAAGGCAGCGCGGAGATCGGCAGCAGGATAGACAGCGCGCGCAAAGCCGGGGCGCAGGCATTGATCGTGGCCGGTCATTTCGACGACGCGATCAATGGCCGCCGCGTACTGAAGAAATCAGGCTGGACGCCGAAAGCCTACTATGCAACGGTCGGACCGGCCATCCAGCAATACGCGGATACGCTGAAAGGCGATGCCGACTATACCTACACCTCCTCGCAGTGGGAGCCCACGCTGCCCTTCCCCGGCGCGCGCGAGTTCGCCAAAACCTTCAGCGATCGCTACCACGTCACGCCGTCCTACCAGGCCGCCAGCGCCTATGCAGCCGGGCAGATACTCGAAGCGGCGGTGCGCAAGGCACGCAACCTCGATCGCCAGAAACTGAGGGATGCGCTGGCGACGCTCGACACGATGACGCTGCTCGGACGCTACGGCGTCGATTCGGACGGCAGACAGATACGCCACTTCACGACCACCATCCAGTGGCAAAAAGGCAAAAAGGAAATCGTGGCGCCGCAGGAACTGCAGACGGTCAAGCCGATATGGCAATAAACATCGCACAAGCAAAAAAGCACAGCAGTCTTCACTTTCGAATACTGGCGTCCATTCTCCCGATCATCGCGTTGATGGTCGTCCTGGGAGGCGCCGTCTTCTGGCTCGGGCTGCGCACCGTCTCGCACTATGCCAACGAGCGGATTCAGGAAGATCTCGAACGCAACTCGCACGAGTTGTACAACATCTGCGACAACGCCCTGCAGACGCTGCTGGTGGACGGACTGGCCGACAGCAGCGCCGAAGTGCGGCTGCGCAAGGGAAATACGCTGGGCAAGATGGAGGAGTATGCGCGGCAGCACGACCTGCAGATACTGGTCTACGACGACCGGCACCGCATCCTGCTGCAGCATGCCTCGCTGCCCGCGAAGAAACTGCTGTTCGGCGATGCCCGCCATGCGCAGCCCTTCGTCAGGATCAAATATGGCGGCAACGAATACTACGCGGTGGAAACCGGCTTCGAACTGTGGCAGTGGCACATCGTGCTGGCCAAGGATGGCAAACTGTATACGCAGTTCGCCAGCACCATCCTGCGCAGCTATGTGGCGCTCGGCATCATCATCCTGATCGTCAGCGCGATGCTGATCCTGTACTTCCGCCGCGTTGTGCACAAGCCCATCCATACGATCATCGCTTCCATCCAGGATAACGGGATGCCGAACTACAAGGGCATCTATGAGTTCGAGTTTCTCAGCGACGTGATACGCGAAGCCAAGCTGAAGGAGCAAGAAAAGCAGATCGAGATGTCCTACCAGGCTTCGCATGACGAACTGACGGGGCTGATCAACCGGCGTGAATTCGAACGCCGCCTGCGATCCGCGCTGGACGACATCCGCGCACAACCCGGCGCGCACACGATCCTCTACCTCGATCTCGACCAATTCAAGATCATCAACGACACCTGCGGACACCACGCCGGCGACGCGCTGCTGCAGCAGCTGACGCGGCTGCTGAAGGACAAGCTGCGTTCGCACGATGTGCTGGCCCGTCTGGGTGGAGATGAATTCGGCGTATTGCTGCTTGGGTGCCCGAGCGGGCCGGCGCTGCGCGTGGCGGAATCGCTGCGCCAGACCGTCAGCGAATTCCGTTTCGCATGGAAAGACAAATTGTTTGTGGTCGGCGTCAGCATCGGCCTGCTGACGTTTTCAGATAATGACCTCGGCATCAACGAGATTCTCAGCATTGTCGACGGCGCCTGCTACATCGCCAAGGATAAAGGCCGCAACCGCATCCATGTCTATCATCCCGGCGACGACGAACTGACCGAACGCAAGGGACAAATGGACTGGGTCACGCGCATATCAGCCGCCTTGGAGGATGACCGCATGGTGCTGTACCGGCAAACCATACTGCCGTTACCGGCAACAGACGATTCGGTCGATCATTTCGAAGTACTGCTGCGCATGCGCGATGAAGAAGGAAAGCTGCTGCCGCCGCTGGCATTCCTGCCGGCGGCAGAGCGGTACAAGCTGATGCCGGCGATCGATTTCTGGGTTGTGAAAAATGCCTTCGAACATGTCAGGGATTACTGCACCGACAGCCGCGTGCGCACCACCTGCTCAATCAATCTGTCCGGTGCGACCCTGTGCGAGGAACAACTGGTCGGTTTTATCCTCGAACAATTCAAGCTCACCGGCATCGCGCCGACCAGCATCTGCTTCGAGCTGACGGAGACCACCGCCATCACCAACCTCGACAGCGCCGCCACGCTGATCCGCGAACTGAAGCAGATCGGCTGCCGCTTCGCACTGGACGATTTCGGCAGCGGCATGTCGTCCTTCGGCTACCTGAAGACGCTGCCGGTCGATTACATCAAGATCGACGGCAGCTTCGTCAAGGACATGCTGCATGACGACATCGACCGCGCGATGGTGGAAGCCATCAACAACATCGGTCACGTGATGGGCATGCAGACCATCGCCGAGTTCGTCGAGGACGAAAGTATCCGCCAGGCGCTCGAGGACATGGGCGTCAATTTCGCGCAGGGCTACGGCGTCGGCCGGCCGGAGCCGCTGAATGCCGCGCATCGCGAGGCGGCGCGCGCC
>DATMTZ010000345.1:0-4910 GCA_035563975.1 Oxalicibacterium sp.
CGCTGGCCTTTTTGATGGACGGCATGAACCACCGGCGGCTGTCGTACGAGCTGCCCGAGGGGAAGGGCAGGCGGCGCTTCTATGCCATGCCGTACGAGAGCTATTTCATCTGGGGCGCCACGGCGGCCATGCTGCGCAACCTGTTCCACTTCCTGCGCGCCTGACTGGCGCCGCCCGGGCGCGACGAGGGCAGAGCGCATCGTGGCTTTTCTCTTAATTGATTCCGGCCGGGCGCTGCGTTATCTTATGGGCTTCCCGACCAACCAGGCGTCTCAATGACCTTCTTCTCCATCCTCTTTGCGCTTCTGATCGAGCAACTCAAGCCGCTGCGCGCCGACAATCCGGTGTATGCGGGAGTGCGGATGCTCGCGGCCAGACTGGAAGGGTCGTTCAATGCGGGACAGGCGCAGCACGGACGTCTGGCATGGGTGCTGATGATCGCCGCGTTCACCATACCGGTCGCGATACTGTGCTGGATCGCAGCCAAGCTCGGCTTCTTCGTGCTGCTGTTGCTGAATATCGCCGTCGTGTACCTGACGCTCGGTTTCCGGCATTACAGCCACTTCTTCACTTCCATCCAGCTTGCGCTGAACAGCGGCGACGAAGCAACCGCGCGCGCGCTGCTGTCGGAATGGACCGGGCGCGATACGGCCGGCATGGATATCAGCGAGGTCGCGCGCATCACGGTGGAAACGGCCCTGGTCACGACGCATCGCAATGTGTTTGGCGTGTTCTTCTGGATGCTGACGCCGCTGGGCGCGGTCGGCGCCGTGATGTATCGCGTGGCGGAATATCTGGCGCGCGTGTGGAACGAGCCGCGACTGGCCGAGCGCGACGAGTTCGGCCGCTTTGCGCGGCAGGCGTTCTACTTCATCGACTGGATTCCGGTGCGCCTGACCGCGGCCGCCTTTGCCGTGGTCGGCAACTTCGAGGATGCGATCTACGCATGGCGCAATTTCGCCAGCCGCTGGCAGGATGAGGCGATCGGCATCCTGCTTTCTACCGGCGGCGGCGCAATGGGCATACGCCTGGGCGCTTCGCAGGAAAGCGCGGCCGACCTGACCGTGATCGATGCCGACCTGGTGGAAGCCGGCACCATCGAAACGGAAGGGCCGCCGGGCGAAGAAGCCACCACCCGCGCCTTGCAAAGCACTGTCGGCCTGGTATGGCGCGCGCTGCTGTTGTGGATGCTGCTGGTGCTGCTGCTGTCCATCGCCAAATGGCTGGGCTGACGCGCCGCCGCGGTGCAGACGGCAGAGCAGGCCCTTTGCCGTCTTCCAGCATGGATAAATCCGTATAAGTGTTGCGTTCGCTGACACGCCATTCTTACAATCGCCAGGCAAATAAGTTACGCTAGGGAACTTGCTTCGCCTTCCGCAGCTCTTTCACGAATCGAATCTGCCCGGTACGGCACCGCGTAGGAAACCACATCATGCGTCGTCCTTTCTTCGCCTTGTCGCTCGGAGCATGCCTGGCCTTGCTGCTGGGGCTGGTGATCAGCGCGATCCTGTTCGTGTCCGTCAGGCGGCTCGAGCATGACAAGGCGGCCATCGATTTCCAGCAGCACGCGCAGCTGCGCGTCGCCGCGGTCAGGGAAAGCATCGATCGGTCGATCCATATCCTCGGCAATATCAATCAGCTGTTCGGTTCCTTCGGCGACGTCAGCCGCGAGCAGTTCCGCTCGTTTACTGCGCCGCTGCTTGCGCGCCTGCCCTACGTACAGAACTTTGCCTTTCACCGCATTCTCCCGGATGCGGAACGCGCGTCCTACGAGGAGCGCATGCGCGCCTCGTATCCGGATTTCGTGATTACCGAAATCGACAAGGGCGTGCGCGTGCCGGCGCAGTCGCGGCCGTTCTATCGCGTGGTCGACTATGTCGAACCCTTGCAGGGAAACGAGGCGGCGCTTGGTTTCGACGCGGCCTCGAATGATTTGCAGACCGATGCGATGCGCCGCGCCGTCGACACCGGCCTGCCGGCCGCGACCGCGCCGATCCGGCTCGTGCAGGAGAAAGGTTCACAGCGCGGTATCGTGGTGCTGATGGCGGTCTATCGCTTTGGCGCGGTGCTGACCGATGTGGCGTCGCGCCGTGCAGCCGTGATCGGCGATACGGCGACGGTGTTCCGCGGCCAGGATCTGATCGACAAGGCGCTCGCGGAAGGGCATGCGCTGATCGCCGACCGCAATGTCGACATGCACATCAGCGTGTATGCAAGCGCGGTGCCGAGCGAAGCGACGCTGATCTATCGCAACGGTGCGGACCTGAACGCCGGCGAAGCGACGACGTGGCTGTCCGGCTGGCTGTTCTACGACCGGCCGGCGCCTTATCGCTACGATTTCGATGTGGCGGGACAAGCGTGGCATATGGTGGTATCCGCACCGCCGCGGTTTTTCCTGGACGGCGGCTGGGGCGCATTGTGGGCATTCATCGCCGGGGTGCTGTTCAGCATCGGCGGCGCGGTCTACCTGCATACGCTGATCGGCCGCTCGCGACGCATCCAGCTCGTCGTGGAAGAGCGCACGGCCCAGCTGCAGGCGCTGAACGAAGAACTGGGCGCCGACATTGCCGCACGCAGGCGCGCCGAGCAGGCGCTGCAGCTGCGCGAACGGGCCATCGAGGCAAGCGCCAACGCGATCATCATCACCGAAGCGGTCGCGCCGCACTATCCGATCGAGTATGTGAACCCGGCGTTCGAACGCATTACCGGTTATACGGAAGCGGAAGTCATCGGCCGCGACAGTTGTTTCCTGTGGGGTGACGATACCGAGCAGGCGGGCATCGAGGAGGTGCGCGCCGCGGTGGCGGAATTGCGCGAAGGGCATGCGGTGTTGCGCAGCTATCGCAAGGACGGCTCCATGTTCTGGAGCGACATCTACATTGCGCCGGTGCGCGATGAAAACGGCGTGGTCAGTCACTTCGTCTCGGCGCAGTACGACATCACCGCCACCAAGCGCTACGAATCCGAACTCGAGTTCCAGACCAACCGCGATGCGCTGACCGGACTGGCGAACCGCAACCTGCTGCGCGACCGGCTCGGGCAGGCGATTTCCTTCGCCTATCGCTACGGCAACCCGATCTGGGTCATGTTCGTCGATCTCGATCGCTTCAAGTTCGTCAACGATACGCTGGGGCATCAGGCCGGCGACACGCTGCTGAAAGCAGTGGCATCGCGCCTGCAATCCTGTCTGCGCGAGACCGATACCGTATCGCGCGTCGGCGGCGACGAATTCGTGCTGGTGCTGAACGAACGCACCGACGCCGGCCTGACCACCAACATCGTGCAGCGCCTGATGGATGCGATCGCCAAGCCGCTCGACATTCACGGCCATGAGTTCTTCATCAGCTGCAGCATCGGCGTTGCGGTCTATCCTGCCGACGGCGAAACGCCGGAAGACCTGCTCAGGCATGCCGATATCGCGATGTATCGCGCCAAGGAAACCGGCCGCAACAACTTCCAGTTCTATACGTCGACGATGAATGAAAAGGCGATGGAACGCCTGCGCTTCGAAGGCGATCTGCGCAACGCGCTGGAGCGCGAGGAATTCGTGCTGCACTATCAGCCGCAGATCGACCTGCAGACCGGTGAAATCGTCGGCGTCGAAGCGCTGATACGCTGGCAGCATCCGGAGCTCGGCATGGTGCCGCCGGCGCGCTTCATCGGGTTGGCCGAGGAAACCGGTCTGATCGTGCCGATCGGCGCGTGGGTGATCCGTACCGCCTGCATGCAGAACAAGGCATGGCAGCTGAGCGACGTCGGCCCCTTGCGCATGTCGGTCAACCTGTCGGCGCGGCAGTTCGCGCACAACGACCTGGTGGAATCGGTCGCACAGGCGCTGGACGAGGCACAGCTGGAGCCGCAGTATCTGGAAATCGAATTGACCGAAAGCCTGGTGATGGCCGACGTCGAGCGCGCGATCGGCGTGCTACGCGAACTGAAGGCGCTGGGCGTGCAATTGTCGATCGACGATTTCGGCACCGGTTATTCCAGCCTGTCGTATCTGAAACGCTTCCCGATCGATGTGCTGAAGATCGACCGCTCTTTCGTCAACGACATCACGACCGATCCCGACGACGCCGCCATCGTGTCGACCATCATTTCGCTGGCGCACGGCTTGCGGCTGCTGGTCATTGCGGAGGGCGTGGAAACGGCGGAACAACTGGGCTATCTGCGGCAGCACGATTGCGACCAGATGCAGGGATACTTCTTCAGCCCGCCGGTCAGTGCGGACGCGCTTGCCCGCATGCGGAAAGAGGGAAAGCGACTGCCGATCCCGACGACCGGCTCGCTGCTCTAGATCGTCACGCTGCCGTGCGATCCTGCGGCCGGCGCGGGGCCTTGCTGCGAAGCCAGGCGAACAGGCCCAAGGTACGCCACAAGGCGTGCAGCTGGCGATAGCCGAGATTTTCCGCCGCTGCCGCCATCACCAGCTTGCCCGGCTCATCCAGCTTGCGCGCGTTGCGGAACGATACGGCATCCAGCAGAAGACCCGACATCGACAATAGAACGCCCCAGCCGATCGCGATAGCGAAGAAGGCAGCGCAGGCGAGCGGCGGCATGCAGCCGCTCAGTCCGGCAGCAGCGATGCCGAAATAAGCCGCGGTTTCGATCACGGGTCCCAGGCACGCAAACAATAGCAGCCACAGCGAAGCCAGACGCAGCGGCAATCCGGTATGGCGGCGCCACAACAGGACGCCATGCCGGCTGGCGATGTCGAGCAGCGACTGTTGCGCTTGCCGGCTTTGTTCGCGCGCGCTCGCTGTCGCGCCGGTTCGGCAACCGCCGACTGTCTCGCCCGCCAGCGCGATGCGATACGGTTTGCGGCGCGCGGACGCGGCACGATGCAGGCGCGCAATCATGTCCACATCGGGCTCGCGCGCATCGACGGCATAGCCGCCGGCACGCAGCGC
>DATMTZ010000346.1:0-6168 GCA_035563975.1 Oxalicibacterium sp.
CGGTGGAAGACTGGGTGCACTCGCAGGCGCGCTTGGCCGATGCGCTCGGCATTGAACAGTTTGCAGCGGTGATGGGCGGTTCGCTCGGCGGCATGCAGGCACTGGCCTGGAGCATGCTGTATCCGCAACGCGTGCGCCACTGCGTAGTGATTGCGTCGACGCCCAAGCTGTCGACGCAGAATATCGCATTCGACGACGTGGCGCGCCAGGCAATCCTGAGCGATCCGGATTTCCACGGCGGCGATTTCTATGCGCACGGCGTGGTGCCGAAGAACGGCTTGCGCGTGGCCCGCATGATCGGCCACATCACTTATCTTTCGGACGACGTGATGGCGGCCAAGTTCGGCCGCGACCTGCGTTCAGGCTCCTACCAGTTCGGCTTCGGCATCGATTTTGAAATCGAGTCCTACCTGCGCTACCAGGGCGACAAGTTTTCCGAATACTTCGATGCGAACACCTATTTGCTGATCACGAAGGCGCTCGATTACTTTGATCCGGCCAAGAATTTTGGCGGCGATCTGACGAAGACGCTGGCGAATACCAGCGCGGAATTTCTGCTGGTGTCGTTTACGACCGACTGGCGTTTCGCACCCGAGCGCAGCCGCGAGATTGTCGAAGCGCTGGTCAAGAACAAGCGCAAGGTCAGCTATGCGGAGATCGATGCGCCGCACGGCCATGACGCTTTCCTGCTCGACGATGCACGCTACATGAACGTGGTGCGATCCTATTTCGAACGGGCGTGGCAGCAGATCGAAACGCGGCAGATCGCGCCGCAACAGATGGGAACCGGAGCGCACGCATGAATTTCAAGGAACTCAGCGGCTTCCGCCCCGATCTCGCCTTCATCGCGCACTGGGTGGCGCCAAACACGCGCGTGCTCGACCTCGGTTGCGGCGACGGCGTTATGCTCGATTATCTGCAGTCGGACAAGGCATGCAGCGGATACGGCATCGAGATCGACGACGACTGCATTCCCAAGTGCATTGCGCGCGGCGTGCAGGTGATCCAGCGCGATCTCGAAGCAGGCCTGTCCATCTTCGATGACAACGCCTTCGACACCGTGCTATGCCTGTCGGCGCTGCAGATGATGAAGAATGTCGAAGGCGTGCTGCGCGACATCGCGCGCGTCGGCCGCGAGGCGATCGTGTCCTTCCCGAACTTCGCCTACTGGCCGCATCGCATTGCCTTGTTGCGCGGGCATATGCCGGTATCCAAGAGCCTGCCTTACGACTGGTATGACACGCCGAACCTGCGTTGCGCGACGATCAACGATTTTTCGGCGCTGGCCAATGAAGTCGGGCTGGAGGTGATCGAGTGCGTGGCGCTGGACGACGGTCACCCGGTATCCTTCCTGCCGAACTGGCGCGGCAGCCTAGCCGTGTTCCGCCTGCGAAAAAAATAAGCCTCAGGGTTTTTGCGCAACCGGCACCACTTTTGCCGCCAGCCACAGCAGCACGATCACCGGCACGCCGAGCAGTGCGGTGCCGGTGAAGAAGCTGGCGTAGCCGTAAGCATCGACATAGACGCCGGAGTAGCCCGCCAGGAATTTTGGTAACAGCAGCATGATCGAGCTGAACAGCGCGTACTGCGTCGCCGAATAGCTGACGTTGGTCAGGCTGGACAGATACGCGATGAAAGCCGCGCTGGCGATGCCGCCGGCCAGGTTGTCGGCGGAAATCACCAGCACCAGCGCCTGCACATCATGGCCGTGGCCGGCCAGCCAGACGAACAGCAGGTTGCTGGCGGAACTCAGGATTGCGCCCGCCGCGAGGATGCGCATCATGCCGAAGCGCATCGACAACACGCCGCCGATGAAGGCGCCGAGCAGCGACATCACGATGCCGAAGATCTTGGTCACCGCTGCCACTTCATCCTTCGTATAGCCCATGTCCACGTAAAACGGATTGGCCATGATGCCCATCACGACGTCGCTGATGCGGTAGATCGCGATCAGCGCCAGCACCACTACTGCCTGCCAGCGATAGCGCAGCAGAAAATCGCGGAAGGGACCGACGATCACATCGTCCAGCCACGTCTTTACATCCTTTGCGGGCGGCAGCATGCGCCGTGCCGGCTCGGAGGAAAACAGTACAGTGATCACGCCGACCAGCATTGACGCTGCCATCGTCAGATAGGCAACACGCCAGGCGCCGGCCTGATAAGTAGCGACACCGGCGCTTTCCGCGCGGGCCGCAATCCACAGCACGCCCGCGCCAGCCCAGATCATCGCCATGCGATAGCCGGTTTGATAGCTTGCCGCCAGCGCGGCCTGGCGATCGACATCGGCCGATTCGATGCGGAAAGCGTCGAGCGCGATATCCTGCGTGGCCGAACCGAAGGCGACCAGCAGCGCGCACCATACCAGCGGTTCCAGCGACAGATGGGGGTCGTGAAAGGCCATGCCGCACAGGCCGCCGATGATCGCGCACTGCGCGAGCAGCAGCCAGCTGCGGCGGCGTCCCAGCCAGTGCGTCAGCAACGGAATCGGTACGCGATCGACCAGCGGCGCCCACACCCACTTGAAGGCATAGGCAAGGCCGACCCAGCTCAGGTAGCCGATCGTACTGCGGTCAACGCCGGCTTCGCGCAACCAGAAACTCAAGGTGCCGAGCACCAGCATCAGCGGCAGGCCGGCGGAAAAGCCCAGCAGCAGCATGCGCAGCGTGGCGGTTTCGAGATAGACCTTGAGCGTGTCGACCCATGCGCGTCGACGGGCGCCGGATTGGCGAAAATTCATTCTGCTGACCTTGATGGATGCTGCCGAACGTCGGACAGCAGGCTCAGATGCTGACACAAGCGTGCAGGTGCGGCAAGCATGGGGCGGTTGTCATGTCTGCTTGTGCAGCAAAGAAAAAAGGCCGCGTCGGCGGCCTTTAACGAAAGTGTCCGTTTGCTATCGCAATGCTTTCGTCAGTGTATCGCGCAGGGTCGCGGCCAGTTCGCCGGGGCGGAACTTCGGAATGTAGGCGTCCGCGCCTGCGCCGCGCACGTGGTCTTCATTGGTCGCACCGGACAGCGACGAGTGAATCACGATCGGTATCTTGCTGAAGCGCGCATCACCTTTTGCCTTGCGTGTCAGCGTGAAGCCGTCCATTTCCGGCATTTCGAGGTCGGTCAGCAGCAGCGCGACCTTGTCGGACATGCTTTGTCCGGAAGCCTGTGCGGCATTGCTGAGTTCCTGCAGCTTGTCCCAGGCTTCCTGCCCGGTCTTGGTCATGACGAAAGGCAGCTTCATCGCCTGCAGGCAATTGCCGATCAGCATGCGCGCGGAAGAGGAGTCGTCCGCTACCAGGATGACGGCGCCGGGTGGCAGGGCGGGCACGCCGTCAGCCTGCTCTTCGGACACTTCGTCGATTTCGGTCGGCATCACGGTGCGCAGGATTTGCTCGACGTCCAGCACCTGCGCCAGCCGCGTGTTGTGCGGATCGTCGTCGATCTGCGCGATGCTGGTAATGGTGCCGCCGCCGGCTGCGGCACCCTCGGCTGCGCGTACCTGGCTCCAGTTCAGGCGCACGATCTCGTCGACTTCCTCGACGGCGAAGGCTTGCGTGGTGCGCGCGAATTCCGTCACCATCAGGATATTGAGGCCGGTCTTCGGCGTGCAGCCTAGCACGGCCGGCAGGTCGATGACCGGGATCAGCTGGCCGCGGATGTTGGCCATGCCCAGCATGTGCGGCGGCGAGTTGGCGATGGAATTGACTTGCGGCATGGCCATCAGCTCGCGCAATTTGAACACGTTGATACCATAGACCTCGCTATGGTCGGAGTTGGGCGAGGCGCCAAGGCGGAACAGCATCAGCTCGAACTTGCTGTTCGCGGTCAGCCCCGAACGTTCGTCGATTTCCTTCTGGTCCATCTTGTCTCCTGATCGCATGTCGATCGGTATTGTTTTTCGGGCGCCCGCGCAGAGGTGGCGCTGCTCGACCGTGAATCCAGTGTGCCTTTTTCCCCTTCATTTGCGCAATTAAAATCTGCCGCGTGCGTGATTTAACCAACACGTTGACCTGCTGTCCGTGCGGTTATCATGACGGCATGTTCAACCGGATGAAGGTGCGTATGAGCGAGGCTGTGCCGCCGCTGGCCGAAAGCGGCTTGAAGAATCGTTTCGACCGCATGGAGTGGGCCGGTGCTTTCGGCGACCTCGGCACGTTGATTCCCTTCGTGGTCGCCTATATCAGCGTGTTGAAGATGCATCCCTTCGGCGTGCTGTTTGCATTTGGCGCCGCAATGCTCGTATGTGGCCTGGTTTACAAGACGCCGTTCCCCGTGCAGCCGATGAAAGCGATCGGCGCGGCGGCCGCCATGCAGGCGGCGGCCAGCGTAACGCCGGAAACGGTTTACAGCGCCGCGCTGGTGACGGGCGTTATATGGCTCGTGCTGGGCATGACCGGCTGGGCGGCGCGGGTAGCGCGTCTGGTGCCGGCCACGGTAGTCGCCGGCATCGTGTTTGGCCTCGGTTTCGGGTTCATGCTGCACGGTCTTCAGATGATGCGCGAGGATTGGCCGGTCGCGCTGATCGGCGTTCTCGGTACTTTGCTGCTGATGCGCAATCGCAGCATACCGGCGATGTTCGTGTTGCTGGCTTTCGGTCTGGCGGTCGGCGCATGGCGGCGCCCTGATCTGCTGCACGGCATTGCGCACCGCGGCGCGCAGTTGCAGCTGCCATCGTTCGCATTGACCAACATGGACTGGCACCAGCTGATGCTGGGGGCGCTACTGCTGGCCGTGCCGCAGATTCCGCTGACGCTGGGCAATGCGGTCATCGCGACGAAGGAGGAAAACAACCGGCTGTTTCCGCATCGTCAATTGAGCGAAAGCCGCATCGCGCTGTCGACCGGCATCATGAATTTGTTCAGCGCGACGGTCGGCGGTGTGCCGATGTGCCATGGCGCCGGCGGCATGGCGGGACATATCGCGTTCGGCGCGCGTACCGGCGGCGCCGTCGTCATTCTCGGCGGCCTGTTGCTGGTACTGGCGTTTTTCTTCAGCGGCTCGGTGGAAATGCTGTTTGGATTGCTGCCGATCGCGGTACTTGGCGTCATCCTGTTCCTGACTGGCGCGCAACTTGCGCTGGGAAAAAGCGAATTTCCCGCGCAGCGCGGCGAACGCCTGGTGGTGTTGTTGACCGCAGTTTTGTGCGTGTGGAACGTCGGCGCCGGTTTTGTCGCCGGCATGGTGCTGCATCACATGCACCGGCGTGGTTGGCTAGGCGCCTGATCGCTCGAGGCTTTATTCCAGCCACCTGGCGCGGCTGGCCGCGATCGCGATGGCAATGCCGATCGCGCCGATGAACGCCAATGCGGCCCGCATGCCCCAACCCTGCGCGAGGAATCCGATCACCGGCGGTCCGAGCAGACCGCCGCTGTAACTGAAGGTTGCCACCGCCGCCAGTGAAGCTGAACCATGGCGGCCGGCGGCGCTGAAGACGAAGGGAAACACGGCTGCCAGGCCGGCGCCGGCGCACGCGAAGCCGGCAATTGTCAGCGGCACGTTCACTGCCAGTACGGCGATGAACAACCCACCAGCCGCGCACAGCGCGCCGACCGCCACCACGCGGCGCGCACCGTGCCTGTCCTTCAGGCGGTCGCACAGCAGGCGCGCAATCAGCATCAAGCAGGCGAAGGCGGCATAGGCCAGCGGCGCAATGCCGTCCGCCACGCGCAACTGGTCCTTCATGAAGACGCCGCTCCAGTCGGCGATCGAACCCTCCGCCACCGCACCGCAAAAACCGATGATGCCGAGTGCGACGACTGGTCCGTGCGCAATCGCGAAATACTTTTTGGCGGTATCCGGCGCTGGGTGATCAGGCGGGATGAGGCGATAGGCGGCATACAGCGGCAATGCCAGCAGCAGCGACACCACGCAGTAATGCGCGAGCGTCGATACGCCCATGCCCGCCATCGCACTGCCAAGCAACGCGCCGCACATGGCACCGAGGCAAAACCAGGCATGCAGCAGCGACATGATCGAGCGGCCTGCCGTTTTCTCGTCGGCGGCGCCCAGTGCATTGATCGCGACGTCGAAGCAACCGCTGGCGGCGCCCAGTCCCAGCGCTGCCAGCAGCAGCCAGGCCATGTTCGGCGCGAACGCAACGCCGGGCAGGAACAGGATCAATGCCAGCCCGGCATCCCAGGCAGCGCGCCGCGCGCCGAAATGCGCGATCGCGCC
>DATMTZ010000347.1:0-3365 GCA_035563975.1 Oxalicibacterium sp.
ATAAAAAAAGCCGCGTCACGCAGACGCGGCTTTTTTATTTTGTGTACACGGGTCAGACCACGGCGCCGCCGGTCGTATCCTTTTCCTTCACCGGTTTCAACAGGTCTTCGCGCTTGACGCCCAGCCACATCGCCAGCGCCGCCGCCACGAACACCGACGAATAGATGCCGAAGCAGATGCCGATCGTCAGCGCCAGCGCGAAATTGTGCAAGGTCGGGCCGCCGAGGAAGAACATCGACAGCACCATCAGCTGCGTCGAGCCGTGCGTGATCACGGTACGCGACATCGTGCTGGTGATCGCATGGTTCATCACATCGGCCACCGGCATCTTGCCGTGCTTGCGGTCGCGGAAGGTTTCGCGCACGCGGTCGAACACCACCACCGATTCGTTGACCGAATAGCCGAGCACAGCCAGCACCGCCGCCAGCACCGTCAGCGAAAACTCCCACTGAAAGAAGGCGAAGAAGCCAAGGATGATCACGACGTCGTGCAGGTTGGCGAGGATGGCCGACACCGCGTATTTCCATTCGAAGCGGAACGCCAGATAGATCACGATGCCGAGCACCAGCATGCCGAGCGCCATCAAGCCGTCATGCGTCAGCTCGTCGCCGACTTGCGGACCGACGAATTCCACCCGCTTCAGGACGACATCGCTGTCCTGCGCCTTCAGTGCGCCGATCACCTGCTGGCTCAACTGGCCGGAATCGACATTCTTCTGCGCCGGCAACCGGATCAGCACGTCATGCGCGGTGCCGAAGCTCTGCACCTGCATGTCGTTGAAACCGAGCTTGGCGATGCTTTCGCGCACGCCTTCCACATTCGCAGCCTTGGTGTACTGCACCTCCATCACGGTGCCGCCGGTGAACTCGATCGACAGGTGCAGCCCCCGGTGCAGCAGGAAAAACACCGCGGCGGCAAACGTCAGCGCCGAGATCACGTTGAAGATCAACGCGTGGCGCATGAACGGAATATCTTTTTTGATGCGGAAAAACTCCATCACATTCCTCTCGTTGCAAGGTAAGCCCTTGCGTGATTACTTTCCTTTCAGCCGCCGCAGCGGCTGAAGATCATTCCTTTGCAGCCTTCCACACCTGGCCGATCGATACCGTGGTCAGCTTCTTCTTGCGGCCGTACCACAGGTTGACGGCGCCGCGCGACACCACGACCGACGAGAAGATCGAGGTCAGGATGCCGAGGCAGTGCACCACCGCAAAACCGCGCACTGCGCCGGAACCGAAGATCAGCAGCGCCAGACCGGCGATCAGCGTCGTCACGTTGGAGTCGAGAATCGTGGCCCAGGCGCGCTCAAAGCCCATCGAGATCGCCGTCTGCGGGCCGTGGCCGGCGCGCAATTCCTCGCGTATGCGCTCGTTGATCAGCACGTTGGCGTCGATCGCCATACCGAGTGTCAGTGCGATTGCCGCGATACCTGGCAGGGTCAGCGTGGCCTGCAGCAGCGACAGCAAGGCGATCAGCAGCATCACGTTGACGCCCAGCGCGAACACGCTGAAAAAGCCGAACATGCGGTAATAGACGATCATGAAGATCGCGATGCCGATGAAGCCATACAGCGTCGAATCGAAACCCTTCTTGATGTTTTCCGCGCCCAGCTGCGGACCGATCGTGCGTTCTTCGATGATTTCCATCGGCGCCGCCAGCGAGCCGGCGCGCAGCAGCAATGCCAGGTCGCTTGCCGCTTCCGGCGTACCCATGCCGGTGATCTGGAAGCGAGAACCGAGTTCGTCGCGGATCGTGGCGACGGTCAGCACTTCGCCCTTGCCCTTTTCGAACAGCACGATGGCCATGGCCTTGCCGACGCGGGCACGCGTCGCTTCGCGCATGCGGCGGCCGCCGTCGCCGTTCAGGTCGATCGCGACTGCCGGCTGATGGTTCTGGTCGAACGCGGCGGATGCGCTGGAAATGTATTCGCCGGTGATGATCGGGTCCTTGTACAGCACGACCGGCGCACCGCGGCCGACCTTGAACAGCTCGGAGCCGAACGGAATCTCGGCCGTTTCCTCGGTACCGCGCGTCACGCTCTCATCGACCAGGCGCACTTCCAGCGTCGCCGTCTTGCCGATGATGTCCTTCGCACGCGACACGTCCTGCACGCCGGGCAACTGCACCACGATGCGGTCCGCGCCTTCGCGCTGGATCAGCGGCTCGGCCACGCCCAGTTCGTTGACACGCTTGGACAGCGTCGTCATGTTCTGCTGCACCGCTTCCTCGACCGTCTGCTTCAGCACGGTCGGCTTCATGCTGGCGATCAGCTTCAGGTCGCTGCCGGCGCCTGCATCGGCCAGCGCCAGTTCCTGCAGCTGATCGTTCAATACGCCGCGCGCCTTGTCGCGCGTGGCCGCATCGCGGAAGGCAATTTCGATGTTGTCGCCGTTGCGGGCGATGCCGCTATGCCGCACATCCTTGTCGCGCAGGATCGCGCGCACGCTGCTCACCAGGCCGGTGATGCGCTTGTTCATGACCGCCTTGGTATCGACCTGCATCAGGAAGTGCACGCCGCCACGCAAGTCGAGACCCAGATACATCGGATGCGCGCCCAGGCTCTGCAGCCAGGTCGGCGTATTGGGCAGCAGGTTGAACGCCACCAGGTAGGTCGGGTCGTTCGGATCGGCGTTCAGCTCCCGTTCCAGCACGCCCTTGGCCTTGAACTGCACATCGGTATTCGAGAAACGCACCCGCACCGTGCCTTGCGTGCCGATCGTTTCATACAGAATCCCGTCCGCCTGCAGGCCGTTCTTCTTCAGGACGTCCTCGACCTGCGTCATGAGCGAACTGTCGACCTTGACCGTGGCCTTGGCGCTGCTGATCTGCACCGCCGGCGACTCGCCGAAGAAATTGGGCAGCGTGTACAGCACGCCCAACAACAAGGCGACAATGATCGTGATGTACTTCCAGAGAGGATAGCGATTCATAGTGGATACGGTAGCGGTGAAACGTGGAGAGGGCCGCTGTACCGTACGGTACGCGGCCCTCTTTTCTTACAGCGACTTGATCGTGCCTTTTGGCAGCAGCGTCGTGATGGCGCTCTTCTGGACGATGACTTCGGTGCCGTCCTGCACTTCAACCGAAACATAGACATCCGACACCTTGGTGATCTTGCCCAGCATGCCGCCGGAAGTGACCACTTCATCGCCGCGCGTGACGGCTTCGATCATCGCCTTGTGCTCTTTCTGACGCTTCATCTGCGGACGGATCATCAGGAAGTACAGCGCGACGAACATCACGATGATCGGCAGGAACTGCCCGAACTGGCCGAACATGCCACCCAGGGTGCTGCTGGTGGTGGCGGCTTCTTGTGCGTAGGCGCTGGAAATAAACACGGCGTGCTCCAGTTGTAGTAATGGTGA
>DATMTZ010000348.1:0-5677 GCA_035563975.1 Oxalicibacterium sp.
GTCGGCTACCGCGCGTGCCGCGCCCTGCAGCGTGAAGGCAAGTGAATCGGGTTTCAGAGAAATCTTGGGCACGTTTTGCCTGGAAATGGATGAAGAAAAGCGCGCCGGATGTCCGTAAAGGCGCGTCGAATGGCGTGATTGTAGCGGGTCCGATGCGGCGTCCGCTTGTGCTGCGAAGTGCGGCGAATGCGGAAAGCTGCCGAAGCGCGGAACGCATCAGGCAGTTGGCTGGATCGATGGGATGGGATGAGGGGCCAGCCGAGGACGGCCGGCGAGGTACGGAATTAGGGCAGCACGCCCCACAGGATGTCGGCCTTCTGCTCGCGCGCGGCACGCAGCATTTCCAGCAGCGGGTAGGCGCGAGACGAAAAGCTGACCGGTTGCGGGTCTTCGTGCTCGTTGTCATCGCCGTTCTCGTTGTGGTGCGCGACGATGTCGCGTTCCACGGCTTCGGAAGCGACATGCGCCTTGCTTTCGACGATCTCGTTTTCCAGCAGCTTGATGGCGTTGTCGGTTTCAGCGGCAGTAATGACGCCTTGTTTTGGATCCTTGTGGAGCAGATCGAGGATGCGCTTTGCGTGTTCCTCGTACATCATGACCTCGGCGGCAGCTTTGGATTTGAATTTGACTAGCATGGGCGGCCTCCTGTAAAAATCAGTGACGATAAAACCTTAGCACGATTTCAGCCTGCTTTCTAGCAACGGTATGAGGTATGCGGCAGAAGCAAACAAGCATTGCTGAAACGTTTCACGCCGGCAGCGTCAATCCAGCCTGAACGATGAAAAAAAGGTGTCGACGGTTTCTCGTTGCAACGTATCCTCTGGACCGGTGGCAACCACTTGAAATACACGTTTGTCCTTTGCAACAAAACGGGCAAACAGCGCGCGCGGCCGTCCTTCGCTTGCCCGGTCGCCGGGACCGATCGCCACTACTTCGATGACCGCAACGCGGCCGCCATCTGCACGCCGCGACTGCGCGATGGTCAGCGTTTTTTCTTGCCGGATCGTGCCGCGGATGTTGCGCACCAGCGCATTTTTCATTGCATCCAGCGAAGCCTGCGCTTGCGGCGCGGTCGGCAGTTCGGCACTGCCGACCGCGAAGGTCGCCTTGCCGACTTCGGCCGCGGTCATCGTCATGGACACGTGCACGCCGTTCAGGTCGATGCCGCGGGAAAAGCTGTCCGGCCGCGCCGGCATCGCGACGGAATATGGCGCGTCGACGCCATGCAGTTCACGCCAGTCGTACCGTGGCGAACAGGCTGCCAGCGCAAGCAGGATTGCTGCCGCGGTGCATCGCGACGAAAGAATAGGGAAGGGCACGGACATGGAAGCGGCAAAAGTAGTGGATCGTTCATGGTACACCGTGCGGGCGGCAGGGCAGTCCTGCGCAAGGCAGCGGTAGAATGCCGCATTCCCCATACCAAGCGGCCACGCCGCACTACATGAGCGCGCAAAGCGCCGACCACATCGCATGGGCAGACTGCTCGCTATCGACGGATTGAATATCGTGCGCCGCCTGTACGAGGCGAGCGACGAGGAAGATGCGGTCCTGCGCGCCGACAAGGCGTTGCGGCATGCGCTTGCGGCGTTTGCACGGCTGCTGTCCTCGCATCAGCCGACGCATGCGTTTGCCGCTTTCGATGCCGGCGGCCATACGTGGCGGCACGCGCTGCATACCGCTTACCGCCAGAACAGGAAGCCGATGCCGGAAGAGCTGCAGCGTGTGCTGCCGGATTTGCACGCGCGGCTGGCGGACACCGGTCTGCGCGTGGTCACGGTGCCGGACGTCGAGGCGGACGACGTAATCGCGACCGCGGTCCTGCGCTGGCTGCAGGAAGCGCGCGGTGAGGCGATCGTCGTGTCGACCGACAAGGACTTGCACGGGCTGATCGAACACGGCGCGCTGATCTGGGATCATTTTAAAAACGAGTGGCACGATAGCGCATGGGTGCAGGCTAAGTTCGGCGTGCCGCCCGACTTGCTGCCCGATCTGCTGGCGCTGGTCGGCGACGTGCCGGATGGCATACCCGGCGTGTCCAAGGTCGGCGTCAAGACCGCCGCCAGGTTGCTGCAAAGCTATGGCAGCATCGACGGCATCATGGCCGGCGCCGGCATTCTGAAGGATGCATTGGGCGAACGTTTGCGCGGCGAACGCGAGCAACTGATGCTGTCGCGCCAGCTGACCGCGTTGAAGACCGATGTGCGTCTCGGCGTGACGTGGAACATGCTGGCGTGCGCGCCGCAGGCTTGATTCCGTTTCTTTCGATTCACGGCTCGCGCAGCGCGCGCCGGTACTGGATCGCTTCGGCCACGTGCTTCTTGCCGATGCTGCCGGCATCGTCCAGATCGGCGATCGTGCGCGCCACTTTTAATACACGATGATAGGTGCGGGCCGACCAGTTCAGCCGCGTCATCGCATTGCGCAACAGCTGTTCGCCTTCGTCATCCGGCTTGCAGTGACGTTCGATTTCGGCGCCGGCCAGCAGATGATTGCGCTTGTCCTGGCGCGCGGCTTGCCGTGCCGACGCTTGCGCGACACGCCGAGCGACCTGCGCCGAAGACTCGCCCATCGACCGCTGCAGCAATTCGTCGTGCGGCAATGCGCCGACCTGGATTTGCATGTCGATGCGATCGAGCAGCGGACCGGAAATCCGGCCCTGGTAACGTGTGATCGCATCCGGCGTGCAGCGGCATTGCCGGGTGCCGTGGCCCAGGTAGCCGCATGGACACGGATTCATTGCGGCGATCAGCTGGAATTGCGCAGGGAAATCGGCCTGGCGCGCGGCGCGCGAGATCGTAATGCGGCCGGACTCCATCGGTTCGCGCAAGACCTCCAGCACCGAGCGGTTGAACTCGGGCAGTTCGTCCAGGAACAAGACGCCGTGATGCGCCAGCGAGATTTCGCCGGGACGCGGCGTGCCGCCGCCGCCGACTAAAGCCACGCCGGATGCGGTGTGATGCGGATGCCGGTACGGACGCACCTTCCAGTGCGCGATGCTGAAACCGCTGGTCAAGGACTGTACCGCTGCCGATTCGAGCGCTTCCTCGTCGCGCATCGGCGGCAGGATGCCGGCAAAGCGCGCCGCCAGCATCGACTTGCCGGTGCCGGGTGGGCCCACCATCAGCAGATTGTGACCGCCCGCGGCCGCAACTTCCAGCGCGCGCTTGGCTTGTGTCTGTCCTTTCACATCGGCCAGATCGGGATAGGCCGGTCCCTGCGTGTGCGGCGCGGCGGTATGCGGCTGCAGACGCGCGGCGCTGTCGTGCGCGGCGAAATGCGCGCACACCTGCAGCAGCGTATCGGCCGGCAGGATCGCGACGTCGCTGACCAGCGCTGCCTCGTCGGCATTCATGCGCGGCAGGATGAACGCGCGCTGACGCGTGCCGCTGCGCGACATCGCATAGGTCATCGCGAGCGCCCCGCGGATCGGCCGCAGTTCGCCGGATAGCGACAGCTCGCCGGCGAATTCGTACTGGTCGAGCGCATCGCCGGGCATCTGGCCGGACGCGGCGAGGATGCCGAGTGCGATCGGCAGATCGAAGCGGCCGGATTCCTTCGGCAGGTCGGCCGGCGCCAGGTTTACCGTGATGCGGCGAGCGGGAAATTCAAAGCCGGCGTTCTGCAGCGCGGCGCGCACGCGGTCGCGCGATTCCTTCACTTCGGTTTCGGGCAGGCCGACGATGGTGAAAGACGGCAAGCCATTGGCAAGATGGACTTCGACCGTGACTTGCGGTGCCTGCATGCCGGCGAGCGCACGGCTGCTTAATACGGCTAGGCTCATGGCTTTCCTGACTCTTGGTTGTTGTACTTATGGAGCAGAGGCAAAGCTGTTTGCTGGGCGCGAATCTGTTTTTCCTTCGACCTGGCGCCGCAGCGCACGCCATGGTCGGCGCATCAGGGTAGTGGCCTCGATGCGCGGGAGAGGCGGGTCAAACGACGGTTTTTTTCAATTCGGCTTCCAGTGCGGCCACTTGCGCTTCCAGCGCTTCGAGCCGGGCGCGCGTGTTGGCCAGGACTTGCGCCTGCACATCGAATTCTTCGCGCGTGACGAGGTCGAGCTTGGCAAAGCCCTGGCTCATCATGGCCTTCACATTTTTCTCGATGTCCTTGGCCGGAGAGTTTTCCAGCACTTCATTGATCCGGTTTTGCATGTCGGCAAAAAAATTCGGCTTGTCCATTGCAGTTCCTTTCGTGAGGGAGCGAGCACCGTTGTGGCGCGCATCCCGTTGTTACGCACCTTGGCAGTGCAATTTGCTTGATTGCGATGCATCGGACCGCGCAATCTTCCGGCTTGATGAGCAAAATGATAATGCAAGTTCATCGGAAGGCCTGGCATGAGTCCTGCTAAATGTTGAGCAAGAACAACGGGCCAATTGGTTCTCCATTTTAAAACCTTGCAAAGGAAATCCGATGAACAAAGTCCTGATCGCCGCCGCCCTGTCCGCCGCATTTGCCGGCAATCTCGCTCATGCACAGGAGGCAACGGCGCCTGCCGCTACGCCGCCGGACAATCAGTTTGCATTCAATGCCGCGCTGACAAGCGACTACCGCTATCGCGGCATTTCGCAATCCCGCTTGAATCCGGCCGTTTCGGGCGGTATCGACTATACCCACAATCCGACCGGATTCTACGTCGGCACCTGGGCATCGTCGATCAAATGGATCAGCGACGCCGGTGGTGACGGCGATGTCGAGATCGACCTGTACGGCGGCAAGCGCGGTGAAATCGTTTCCGGCGTGAGCTACGACGTCGGCGTGCTGCGCTACTTCTATCCGGGCAACGACCTCGCGATCAACGCCGATACCACCGAGGTTTATGGCCAGCTGGGCTATGGTCCTGCCTACATCAAGTATTCTCACTCCCTGACGAATACGTTCGGTTTTGAAGACAGCAAAAACAGCAATTACATTGATGTCGGCGCAAATATCGAGATGGGCGGCGGTTATATTCTGAACCTGCACGCAGGCCATCAGAAGATCAAGGGACCAACGGACAACGCAAGCTATTCCGATTGGAAGGTCGGCGTTACCAAGGACTTTGGTGTCGTGACGGTTTCCCTTGCAGCAATCGGGACCAACGCAGACGACAATACCTACGTCGGGCCGAACGGCGAGCATACCGGCAAAACCGGCGCGGTCCTGACCGTCAGCAAAACCTTCTAATAATCAAGAGGCGAGTATGAAACTGATCACCGCAATCATCAAACCCTTCAAGCTGGACGAGGTGCGCGAAGCGCTGTCGGCCATCGGCGTGCAGGGCATCACCGTCACCGAGGTCAAGGGCTTCGGCCGCCAGAAGGGGCACACCGAGCTGTACCGCGGTGCGGAGTACGTGGTCGATTTCCTGCCGAAGACCAAGATCGAGGCGGCAGTCGAGGATGCGATCGTCGATGCCGCCATCGAAGCGATCGAGACGGCGGCGCGCACCGGCAAGATCGGCGATGGCAAAATCTTCGTCTACGACTTGCAACAGGTCATTCGCATCCGCACCGGCGAAACCGGCAACGAAGCACTTTAAGGGGAAAGAGATGAGCATCAAAAAAATATTTGCGCATGCGCTGGCGGTCGGCGGCCTGCTGACGGCAATCGGGTTTGCCGCGCCTGCGATGGCACAGGACGCCGCGCCGAAAGCCGAACCCGTCGTGACGGCGCCCGCCGCGGCAGCGCCCGCCGCAGT
>DATMTZ010000349.1:0-2101 GCA_035563975.1 Oxalicibacterium sp.
ACCGAATTCTCGAACGTGCGTCTGAAGGACGATGCGGCGGCGGCCAAAGTCTATGAGAACGCGACGCCGCTCAGTCCGACCGACATCGCAGAAACCGCATACTGGATCGCCACGCTGCCGCCACACGTCTGCGTCAACCGCATCGAGCTGATGCCGCAGTGCCAGGGCTTCGGCCCGCTGTTCGTCAAGCGCGGCTGACGCGAAAATATATGCGGCCGATGATATTTCCTCCGGGTCGCCGCGCACCGACCGTCCCTATCTGCAGAAAAGGATGCTGTCCCTGATGTCAACTCAGTCCGCAACACCCGCGTTTACCTGGACGGTACGCGTCTACTATGAAGACACCGATGCAGGCGGCGTGGTGTTCTACGCCAATTACCTGAAATTCTTCGAACGCGCGCGCACCGAGTGGCTGCGTTCGGCCGGTATCAGCCAGCAGACGATGACGCAGGAACACGGCGTGATGTTCGTCGTCAAAAGCACGGCGGTCGATTATCACGCGCCGGCGCGGCTCGATAATGAACTGATGTTGACCGTGTCAGTCGAAAAGATGGGCCGCGCCTCGGTGCAGTTCATCCAGCAGGCGTGGCGCAGCGGCGAAGATCGCGAGCGGCAAGAACTGCTGGCTACCGGCCATATCAAGATCGGTTGTGTCGACACGCAGCATTTTCGTCCGAGCCAGATACCGCAGCATGTGCTGCAGCAGATCAATGCCATGGAAACATAAGCGCCGTCACGGAGAATCCGTACACGGCACGCCATCACATACAATACAGAATTCCATATTTCCTGCGGCGCATCTACGCGGCAGACAACATCATTGAGTTCATCGATTAAGCGCCCGATCCCATGACCGTCACCCAAGACCTCTCGTTTTTCCACCTGATTACCAATGCCTCGCTGCTCGCGCAGTTTGTCATGGCGCTGCTCCTTCTCGTATCGGCGATGAGCTGGACCTACATCTTCCGCAAGATGTTCACGATCAAGAATGCGCAAGCGCAGACCGAGGAATTCGAGCGCGCATTCTGGTCCGGCGGCGACCTCAACGTGCTGTACCTGGAAGCCAGTTCCAGCCGACGCCGCGGCGAGACCGGCGCGCTGGAACGCATTTTCGAAGCCGGCATGAGTGAGTACAACAAGACCCGCAGCGGCAGCGACGCCATGCAGGCAAGCGCACGCCTGGACGGTGCGCGCCGCGCGATGCGCGCCGCCTACCAGCGCGAGATGGACGCGCTGGAATCGCACCTTGCCTTCCTCGCTTCCGCCGGTTCGGTGTCGCCCTACGTTGGCCTGTTCGGCACCGTGTGGGGCATCATGAACGCCTTCCGCGGACTGGGCAACGTGCAGCAGGCGACGCTGTCGGCGGTGGCGCCCGGCATCGCCGAGGCGCTGATCGCGACCGCAATCGGCCTGTTCGCCGCGATCCCGGCGGTGGTTGCGTACAACCGCTACTCGCACGACATCGATCGCCTGGCGATTCGCTTCGAAAGCTTCATCGAGGAATTTTCGAACATCCTGCAGCGCCAGACGCGATAAGGAAGATCCATGGCTTTTTCATCCAGCATGCGCGGCGGCCGCAACCGCAAGTTCAAGTCCGAGATCAACGTCGTGCCTTACATCGACGTGATGCTGGTGCTGTTGATCATCTTCATGGTGGCGGCGCCGATCACCAACCCGGGCGTCATCAACCTGCCGAATGCCGCCAAGTCCAGCCTGCCGCCGACCGAGTACATCCGCATTGACCTGAAGGCCGACACCACGGCAAGCATTGCGCTCAACGGCGTGGCCAACGGCAAGACTGCCACCACGCTGAAGCAGACTGCCAGCGGCCGCGCCGCGCTGACCGACAAGCTGCGCGACCTGCATGCCGAACATCCGGACCTGCCTGTGATGATTTCCGCCGACAAGGACATCAAGTACGACGATGTGATGCAAGTGATTTCGCAAGCCAAGAAACTGGGAATCGACCGGGTCGGCCTCGCCACCAAGTCGCAATAGAAGATTGATGAGAGAAGCCCCGTATTCCGTCCCCGAGGAACCCGGCCGCTGGCGCGCGCTGGGCCTGGCCGTCGCAGTGCACCTGGCGCTGCTGATTTTCTTC
>DATMTZ010000350.1:0-6356 GCA_035563975.1 Oxalicibacterium sp.
CAACCGCCGCCAGCAGCAGCGCAGTCCGCACATTGCGCTTTCTCAGGTCGTTCATGACGGCGATCGATCAGTCTCTTACTTGACGGTCGGTGGCGTTTCGAACGTATGGAAAGGCGCCGGACTCGGAATCGTCCATTCCAGTCCTTCCGCACCGTCCCACGGTTTGTCCGCAGCCGGTTTGCCGCCGCGGATGGCAGGCAGCACGACGGCGAGCAGGAAATACACCTGCATCAGGCCGAAACCCAGGCCACCGATCGACACGATCATGTTGAAATCGGTGAACTGCGCCGGATAGTCGGCATAGCGACGCGGCATGCCGGCCAGGCCCAGGAAGTGCATCGGGAAGAAGGTCACGTTGAACAGGATCAGCGAACCCCAGAAATGAATCTTGCCGCGCGTTTCGTTGTACATGAAACCGGTCCACTTCGGTCCCCAGTAATAGAAGCCGGCGAACAGCGCAAACAGCGAGCCGGCCACCAGCACGTAGTGGAAGTGCGCCACCACGTAATAGGTGTCCTGCAGCTGGATGTCGATCGGCGTGACGGCCAGGATCAGGCCGGTGAAGCCGCCCATCGTGAACACGAAGATGAAGCCGATCGCGAACAGCATCGGCGTCTCGAAGCTCAGCGAACCGCGCCACATCGTTGCCACCCAGTTGAAGATTTTCACGCCGGTTGGCACCGCGATCAGCATCGTCGCGTACATGAAGAACAGCTGCGCCGTCACCGGCATGCCGGTCGTGAACATGTGGTGCGCCCACACCATGAAGGACAGGATCGCAATCGATGCGGTCGCATAGACCATCGATGCATAGCCGAACAGCTGCTTGCGCGAGAAGGCCGGGATGATGTGCGAGATGATGCCGAAGGCCGGCAGAATCATGATGTACACCTCCGGGTGTCCGAAGAACCAGAAGATGTGCTGATACATGACCGGGTCGCCGCCGCCGGCTGCGTTGAAGAAGGAGGTGCCGAAGTGACGGTCAGTCAGCGTCATCGTGATCGCGCCCGCCAGCACCGGCATCACGGCCAGCAGCAGGTAAGCAGTGATCAGCCAGGTCCAGCAGAACATCGGCATCTTCATCAGCGTCATGCCCGGCGCGCGCATGTTGAGAATCGTGACGATGATGTTGATCGAACCCATGATCGACGACGCGCCCATGATGTGCAGCGCGAAGATCGCCATGTCCATGCCAGGCCCCATCTGCACCGACAGCGGCGCATACAGCGTCCAGCCGGCGGCAGTGGCGCCGCCCGGCACGAAGAAGGAAGTGACCAGCAGGATCGCGGCCGGCGGCAGCAGCCAGAACGAGAAGTTGTTCATGCGCGCAAATGCCATGTCGGAGGCGCCGATCTGCAGCGGCACCATCCAGTTCGCGAAGCCGACGAAGGCCGGCATGATGGCGCCGAACACCATCATGATGCCGTGCATCGTGGTCAGCTGATTGAAGAACTCGGGCTGCATCAGCTGCAGGCCAGGCTCGAACAGCTCGGCGCGAATCAGCATTGCCAGGGTACCGCCCGACAACAGCATGATGAACGAGAACCACAGATACAGCGTGCCGATGTCCTTGTGGTTGGTCGCATACACCCAGCGGCGCCAGCCATGCGGATGATCGTGCGCATGGTCGTGGCCGTGCGCGTGATCGTGTGCGTGATCGATTGCAGTTGTGCTCATTTCAGTCTCCTGAACAATTACTTGCGTGCAGCCACGATTTCGGCTGGCTGGACGATATTTTCTGCAGCTTTGTTGGACCAGTGATTGCGGGTGAATGTGATGACCGCTGCAATCTCCGTATCCGACAGCACCGGCGCCCAGGCCGGCATCGCGTTCTTGCCGTGCATCACGATGTCGATCTGGTGCGCGCGCGGACCGTTGACCACAGGCGAGCCGTCAAGCGCAGGGAAGCTGCCCGGCACACCCTTGCCGTTGGCCTGGTGGCAGGCGACGCAATTGGCCATGTAGACTTTCTCGCCGCGCTTGACCAGTTCATCCACGGTCCAGGTCTTGTTCGGGTCGTCGGCGTTGGCCGCCATTTCCTTCTTCTGGCCGTCCACCCATTTCTTGTAGTCGGCGTCGCTGACGACGTTGACAACGATCGGCATGAACGCATGCTCCTTGCCGCACAGCTCGGCACACTGGCCGCGGTAGGTGCCGATCTTCTCGGCCTTGAACCAGGTGTCGCGCACGAAGCCCGGGATCGCATCCTGCTTGACGCCGAAGGCCGGAATCATCCACGAGTGGATGACGTCGTTTGCTGTCAGCACCAGGCGCACTTTCTTGTCGACAGGCACCACCAGCGGCTTGTCGACTTCCAGCAGATAGTTGTCGTCCTTCTTCAGGTTGGAATCAGTAATCTGTTCGCGCGGCGTCGCCAGATTGGACAGGAAGGAAATGCCTTGGCCGTCGCCGGTCAGATAGTCGTAGCCCCATTTCCATTGCATGCCGGTGACCTTGATCGTCAAGTCGGCATTGGACGTGTCCTTCATCGCCACCACCGTGCGCGTCGCCGGCAAGGCCATGCCGATGACGATCAGGAACGGCACGATCGTCCAGGCGATTTCAACCGTAGTGCTTTCGTGGAATTTGGCCGCTTGATGGCCGAGGGACTTGCGGTGCTTGATGATGGAATAAAACATGACGCCGAAGACGGCGACAAAGATCACCAGGCAGATGATCAGCATCCAGTTGTGCAGCGTGTAGATCTCTTCCGCGATTCTGGTCACGGGCTGCTGGAAATTGAGCTGGCCCACTGCCGGGCCGCCAGGACTATCAACAACTGCCCAGGACGGCAGGCTCGCCGCCATGGACAACGCACCGAACATCAACGAACGAAGGCGCTTCGCATGTTTCATGATTTCCCTCAAAAGCCCAAATTAAGAATCTGCATTCTATTTATATGAACCGTTCACCGGCGCAATGCCGACGACAATTCGTGGTGCAATTCAAGCAAAAGCTCATGCCGCTTACGTGCTGTCAGATATCTCCCTACTTCTACTTCGACTCCCGTATCCGCCGCCTGAAGGCGGATCAATTCTCGCTGCGCCGACAGCGGCACCAGCCTGATACCGCGGCGCGGCAGCGTGAAGCGCCGGACGTTTCCGCCCTCAACCAACTCCACCAGCAGCCATTCGCCGCTCAAAACAATGCGCTCGCGGTCGGCCGCATGGCGCGCATAGTATAGAAACGCGCCGCCCACGATACCCAACTCAAGAACCGCAAACCCCAGCACATACCACGCGCCGCGCAATGCGATGAACATTGCAATCGTCAGTGAGGCTGCACACAGCGCCAGATACGCCTGCATCAACTGGTGCGGCGTGATCGAGCAATTACGCTTCAGCAGCCATTCGCGATCCGCCATGACGCGCACGCATGATCGACAGGCGCAATACTGCCACGCGCAAAACCGTCGAAGTATAAGTCGGAATCAGGACTGTTATCAAGCATAAAAATAATAGTTATATCCATTGGTGATGTCGATTCATCAGACAATCACATGGTGCATGACGCGGGCTCCGACAACATGTAATGGATCATCGCCATGATACAGATTGCCGCACGCAATGCACACGCAGCAAAGCATTTGCCTATTTTTTAGGCAAATCAAAACGAATGATGGATTCGCCGCTGGCAGTCTTGCGCGGCGCCGGCCGGAACGCATGGCCATAGATCACTTCAAAAGTCAGCGGAATGCCGCCATCGGCGCGGCGGCTTTGCGCCAGCGCATCACGCACCCGGCCCCACGCATTGCGCCCCAGCAGACCGCGCTGCCGCGTATCGAGCGGATTACCGCCCCAGGCGCGCACATCAGCCAGCAATTTGTCGACCGAACCGTAAGTGACCGTCAGGGTCTCCATATCCATGACCGGCGTAGAAAAGCCGGCGTTCACCAGCATATCGCCGAAGTCGTGCATGTCGACGAAAGGCAGCGTGCGCGGCGCTTGGCCGACTGCGGCAAAAGCGGCGCGAATTTCCTTGAAGGTATCGGGTCCGAAGCACGAAAACATCAACAGGCCGTCGGTACGCAGCACGCGCCGCCATTCCGCAAAGACCTGGTCAGGCTGCGGATGCCAATGCAGCGCCAGATTGGACCAGACAATATCGACGGCGTCACGCGGCAGCGGCAGTTGCGAAAAATTGCCCGACAATAGCGCGGCACCCGCATCCTTGCCGGCCGCGGCCGGCAGCCACTGCTGCAACAGCCGGCGCATGGCCGAGCGCGCAGCATGCTGATGCTGCTGCGCTTCACGCAGCATCGCGGACGACGCATCGAGCCCCAGCAGCATGGCCTGCGGAAAACGCTTTTGCAGCGCCGACAGATCCGCGCCTTCGCCGCAGCCGGCATCGAGCAAGCGCTCCGGCGCAATTCGCACCAACGCCAGGCGCTCCAGCATGCGTGATGCAATCTCCCGACGCAGGAAGCCGGATTCAGCCACGCGCGACGGCTCGGCAAACAAGGCCCGAACGCGCGCCAGATCGATGGGCGCGCTCGATCGGGAATCGGACGGCGGGAATTGGGAAGACACGGTAGGCGCGCACTTCGATGAGATAATGCGCGCAAGTTTACACGCATGAAGACCGGACTGCGCCATGCCCCTTCATTTTTTTGAATGGACCCGCCGACTCGCCGCAGGCCTGCCTTCTTCCTGCGCCTTGTGCGGCGTCGCGGCGAAGGACAATCTGTGCGCGCCCTGCCATACCCGGTATTTCAGCCGCCCGCTTCACCGCTGCATCCAGTGCGGCCTGCCGCTCAGCGACACGTCAAGCACGGCGCTTCGATGCGGGGAATGCATGCAGGTGCAGCGTCATTTCGATGCGACCATAGTCGTCGCCGACTATGCGGCGCCGGTCGATCAGCTGGTGCTGTCCCTCAAGTTCGGCGCCCGGCTTGCGCTGGCGCCATTGCTTGGCCGCATGCTGCGTGACGCAATGCTGCAGGCACGCGGCGCCGCGCTTCCATCGTTGCTGACCGCCGTGCCGCTGGGTGACCAGCGTCTGGCAGAACGGGGCTTCAACCAGGCGCTGGAAATTGCAAAACCGCTGGCGCATGCGATTGCCGTACCGCTGGCGCCGCAGCTGCTGGAGCGTACGCGCGAGACGTTGATGCAATCGATGCTGCCGCCGGGCGAGCGGCACAAGAACGTGCGGCATGCCTTCGTGGTAGCAGCAGGTGGCGCCGATCTGGTGCGGGGCCAGCATATCGGCGTGGTCGACGATGTGATGACCACCGGCGAAACGCTGAACGACATTGCCGCCACACTGAAACGCCACGGCGCCGCGCGCGTGACCAATCTGGTATTTGCGCGCACGCCGCCCAAATAACCCGCAAAGCGGCATCGCGCCGCCTAGCATTGCAAGGAGAAATCGTTTGTTCCACGTCGTTCTGGTCGAGCCCGAAATTCCGCCCAATACCGGCAATGTCATCCGTCTGTGCGCCAATACCGGCGCACAACTGCACCTGGTCGAGCCTTTGGGTTTTCCGCTCGATGACGCAAAGATGCGCCGCGCCGGCCTGGATTATCACGATTATGCCGACATGAAGGTGCACCGCGACTGGCAAGCCTTCATCGCTTCCTTCCCCGCGCAGCAGCCGCTGAACCCGGCGCGCATGTTTGCGATGACGACGCACGGGTCAACGCCGTTTGCCGGCATTGCGTTTCAGCCGGGAGACGTGTTCGTGTTCGGCTCGGAAACGCGTGGCCTGGCGCCGGCCCTGCGCGATTCGTTTCCAGCCTCGCAGCGCATCCGTCTGCCGATGCGTCCGGACAACCGCAGCCTTAACCTGTCCAACACGGTTGCTGTTGTAGTCTACGAAGCATGGCGGCAAAATGGCTTCGTCGGCGGCGCCTGACCGAGACTACGCAAAGGGCGCTACACGAACGACACTCTCCATCATTCCGACCTCTGAAAGGCAGGACATGCATCTCCGATCGTTTTTTGCCATTACCGCGTTATCGCTGGCCGCAAGCAGCCTTGCGCACGCCCATCCAACCGAACGTATCGCGATCGGCCCTTCCTTTGCGCGCGCCAGCCTGCCGGGACAGAACACCGGCGCCGCGTATCTGTCCTTGCAGAACAAGTCGAGTGGCGCCGATGCACTGGTGGCAGTCAGCTCTCCTGCGGCAAAGGATGTCGAAATGCATGCGATGTCGATGCAGGACAACGTGATGCGCATGCGGCAAGTCCCGAGCATCGAACTGGCGCCGGGCGCAACAGTCGCAATGCAGCCCGGCAAGGGCTATCACCTGATGCTGATGGGATTGAAAGCGCCGTTGAAGGCCGGCGACAAGCTGCCGTTGCGCCTGCAATTCCAGCATGCAGGAACGATAGAGACGTCGATACCGGTGGAAGAC
>DATMTZ010000351.1:0-6138 GCA_035563975.1 Oxalicibacterium sp.
AGTTTCTTTCCGGACGCCCAGAGAGTGAGGCCGCCGATCACCGCGGCACCGGCCAGCAAAAAGCCGCTGCCGTCCTGCGGAATCCACCAGCCCGAAAACATTGCCGGAAATTGATCGAGCGCGCTCTGCGCTGCGGACTTGCGCGCCACGCCGAACAGGAGAGCAGCCCAGCCGGTCCATGCCAGCATGCGGCCTGCATGAAGTACATAACCCGGACGACGTTCGCAGGCTTGCGTCAGGCGGCGATACAGCATCACATTGGTCTCCGATGTCTTGATTGTGCGGCGCGAGACTACCGGCTGCCATCGCGAACGGCAATCCCATGATCATGGGATTGCCTGACCGCACGTGTGTTATACGGAGAATTTGCGCGACGAGCCGATCAATTGGCCGGCTTCGTCGGCAGACAGTGGCGCGGAGAAGAAGTAGCCCTGGCCGATCTGGCAGCCCATGTTGCGCAGCTCCTCGATGTGCGCGCGCGTTTCGACGCCTTCCGCGATGGTCTGCAGCTTGAGCGCCTGCGACAGCACCATGATCAGGCGGATGATTTCCATGTCGCTCTGATCGGTGCCCAGACCATGCACAAAGGTCTTGTCGACCTTGAGAATATCGATCGGCAGTTTTTGCAGGTAGGCGAGCGATGAATAGCCGGTGCCGAAGTCGTCCAGTGCGAGGCACAGCCCGAGTTTTTTCAGCATCGTCAGGTTTTCGATCGTCTGCAGCGGATTGGCCATCGCCGAGGTTTCGGTCAACTCGAGTTCGATGGTTTGCGGGATCACGCCGCTGCTGTCGAGGATGCGACGCACTTCCGGCAGAAAAGACGTCTGCAGCAGCTGCCGCATCGACACGTTGACTGCGACGCTGATGTCGCCCATGTCCGGATACGTTGCCTGCCACGCCGCGAGCTGCCGGCAGGCCTGTTCCATTGCCCACATGCCGATCGGCACCACCAGGCCTGAAGTTTCGGCGATCGGGATGAACTCGTTCGGCGACACCAGCCCGTATTCCGGGCTGTTCCAGCGCAGCAGCAGCTCGAAGCCTTTCAGCGTACCGTCGGCCAGCACGACCTTCGGCTGGTATGCGACGCTGAACTCATTGCGTTCCAGCGCAAAGCGCAGCGCTACGTCCATGCGTGCCTGGCGCGAGGATTTGCTCTGCAGCGCGGCATCGTAGATGGCGGCGCGGTTGCGGCCGCGTTCCTTGGCCTGGTACATCGCGGCGTCGGCATCCTGGATCAGTTCGGCCGGCGTGCGGTGGTCTGCGCTCAGTTGGGCGATGCCGATGCTGGTCTGCAGCTTGACCGCCACGTCGTTGAACACCAGCCGTTCCGATACCGCCTGCATGATGGCGTCGGCCTTGACCGTTGCCTCGGCCAGCGAAGCGTTCGTCAGCACGACGAATTCGTTGCCGCCGAAACGCGCAACGAAATCCTGCGCCGGCAGCGCAGCGACGATGCGGCGGGCGGTTTCGATCAGGCACTTGTCGCCGAAATCGTGGCCGTGCGTATCGTTGACGCTCTTGAAGAAATCCAGGTCGCAGAACAGCAGGGTCAGGCTGGCCTGGCGCTGGCGGCTTTCCTCCATCGCCACCGCCATTTTCTTGACCAGCGAACGGCGGTTCGGCAGGCCGGTCAGCGTGTCGTGCATCGTCTGGTGCTCGATGCGGTTTTCGTAATGCTTGCGTTCGGTGACGTCGCGCGTGATGCCGAGCACGCCGGTGATACGGCCTTGCGTATCGCGCAGCGGATATTTATCGGTGCGGTACCAGCGGTCCAGGTCGTTGCGCCAGAATCCTTTCAGCTCGAGATTCTGCAGCGGCGAACCGGTTTCGACGATGCGGCGATCCTGCGCCTCGATTTCGTCGGCCACCGCACGCGCGCTGCGCCGGTCGCCTTCGTGTTCGCGCGCGGCCAGTAACTCGTAAGCAGTCTTGCCGCGCAATGCGCTTTCGCTGGAATGGCCGAACAGTTTCTGGAAGCTCAGATTGCTGATCGTGTAGCGGCCCTCGATATCCTTGGCGTAGATCATCGACGGATTGAGATCCAGTACGCTGCGCAGCAGGGCGGTTTCTTCCTGCAGCTTGAGTTCCGCATCCTTGCGCAGCGTGATGTCTTCCAGGCTGAAGACCAGGCCGTCGATCGCGCTGTCGTGCAGCATGTTGTAGCCGCGCGTTTCCAGCCATACCCAATGGCCATCCTTGTGCCGCGTACGATGACGCGAAAAGATCGTGCTGTGCGGCGTGTCGCGCAGATAGCGCAGCTTGCGCTTGTGTTCTTCTTCGTCGTCCGGATGCAGGATGGGCTTGATGCCGTTGGCGACGACTTCTTCGTAGCTGTAACCGATGACTTCCTGCAAGGCCGGATTGGCATACTTCATCTGGTAAGCGCTGTCGGTGATGATGAAGACGTGGCGCGTGACGCGCGCGATCGCGTTGAAGCGCCGTTCATTGGTGCGTGCGCGGTCGAGCGCCGTGCGATTGATTTCCAGTATGCGCGCCAGGAAGATGGACAGGCCGCCGATGCACAGCGTGGCGAACAGATCGGGCAGCCAGCCGCCGACCCGCACCTGCAGGTGCATGTTCAGCGCATAGCCTAGCAGCGCGACGATGGCGATCATGATCGTGGCCGGCCGCTGCCGCAGCATCAGCGGATAGACGCCGGCGACAGCTATCAGCCATGGAATCGGCAAGGTCGGCATCGACCTGTGCAACGACAGCGTGATGATGCAGGCCGTAGTGACGATCATTTCGCCCAGCAGGACTTTCTCGCCGAACGCGAGCTGGCGCGGCCGCAGCGAACGGATGACGGACAGGATCAGCAGGATGACGAGCAGCGCCACCGACACGCGGCCGGCGGAAGACAGCGTCAGTTCGGTCGCGCACAGCAACAGGACGACATGGAACAGCAGCGTGCCGAACAGCAGCAGCGAGGCAATGCGAAATATTTCCCCGCCTGTCACGACATCGAGATGGCGGAAACGCGGCAATTTCATCGTTCTGCGACAACCGGTCTGACTTTGGACGCAGCCGTCCTGGCGCGTTCGCGCGCGGTGTCGACGTCGGACGCGCCGGCCAGGGCCACGCCCATGCGGCGGCGGGCGAAGGATTCGGGCTTGCCGAACAGGCGAATGTCGGCGCCGGGCACGCGCAAGGCATCCGCCACGCCTTCGAACGCGATGACCTTGCCGTCGTGCTGCCCGTAGATCACGGCCGAGGCGGCCGGCGTCCTCAGCGCCACATTGACCGGCAGGCCGAGGATGGCCTTGGCGTGCAGCTCGAACTCGCTCTGTTCCTGGCTTGCCATCGTCACCATGCCGGTGTCGTGCGGACGCGGGCTGACTTCCGAGAACCACACCATGTCGTCCTTGACGAACAGTTCGACGCCGAACAGGCCGAGGCCGCCCAGGTTGTCGGTCACGCGCGCAGCGATATCGCGTGCCTTCTGCAGCGCCGTCGGGTGCATGGCCTGCGGCTGCCACGACTCGACGTAGTCGCCGCTGTCCTGCAGATGGCCGATCGGTTCGCAGAAATGCGTCTGCACCGCGCCGTCGGCGCCGAGCGCGCGCACCGTCAGCAGCGTGATCTCGTAATCGAAATCGACGAAGCCTTCGACGATGACGCGGCCGGCATCGACCCGGCCGCCCGCGGCCGCATGCTTCCATGCGGCTTCGACCTCGTCCGCGCCATTCAATTTCGACTGGCCCTTGCCGGAAGACGACATGACCGGCTTCACCACGCAGGGAAAGCCGATCGCTGCGCAGCCCGCCTTCAGTTCGGCCAGACTGTCGGCGAAGCGATAGGGCGAGGTCGGCACGCCCAGTTCCTCTGCGGCCAGACGGCGGATGCCTTCGCGGTCCATCGTCAGGCTGGTGGCGCGGGCAGTGGGCACGACGCGCACCAGGCCGGCTTGCTCCAGTTCCACCAGCGTGGCGGTGGCGATGGCCTCGATCTCGGGCACGATCAGATGCGGTTTTTCCTGGTTGACCAATTCGGCCAGCTGCACACCGTCCGTCATGTCGATCACGTAGGCGCGATGCGCGACCTGCTGGCCCGGCGCGTCGGCGTAGCGGTCGACAGCAATCACTTCGACGCCCAGGCGCTGCAGTGAAATGATGACTTCCTTGCCGAGCTCGCCTGAGCCCAGCAGCATGATCTTGGTGGCGGAGGCGGACAGCGGGGTGCCGATGCGGTGGGAGGAAATGCTTGATGTCATGAAAGAAAGCGCCTCGCGAAACGCGCGAAGGACGCAAAATTATTAGCATCCAGACAATATCAAATTGTGGCCTGTTTGGACAGCAGAAATTGCGATGCGGGCAGTGCTTTCCGGATAAAAAAGGGCTGCTGCAAACCGCCGGCACCCCAATGGACTACTTGAGAATCGATTTGTTCATCGCTCAATCGTTCGCATAGATATCGTTGTCCTTGGTCTCGCGAATGAACAGCATGCCGACCACGAAAGTCAGTGCGGCGATGGCGATCGGATACCACAGGCCGTAATAGATATCGCCCTTGTATGCAACCAGCGCGAACGCGGTGGTCGGCAGCAGGCCGCCGAACCAGCCATTGCCGATGTGATACGGCAGCGACATCGACGTATAGCGGATACGTGTCGGGAACATTTCCACCAGCATCGCCGCGATCGGGCCGTACACCATCGTCACGTACAGCACCAGGATGAACAGCAGCAACAGCGTCATGCCGTAGTTGATTTGCTCCGGGTCGGCCTTGGTCGGATAGCCGTGCGCCTTGATGGCATCGGTCAATTCCTTGGACAGCGCCTTGTCCTTGGCGGCAGCGTCTTCCTTGGACAGGCCGGCGGCGTCATACGACTGGATCACGGTATCGCCCACCTTGACGGAAGCGATGGTGCCTGCTGGCGCAGCTTCGTTTGAATAGGCAACTGAAGAAGCAGCCAGTTTCGCCTTCACGATGTCGCAGGACGATGTGAATTTCTTGGTGCCGGTCGGGTTGAACTGGAACTGGCAAGTATCCGGATCAGCGGTCACGACCACCGGCGAATTTTTCAGCGCCGCTTCGAGTGCCGGGTTCGCGTAGTGGGTCAGCGCGTTGAAGATCGGGAAATACGTCAGCGCCGCGATCAGGCAGCCGGCCATGATGATCGGCTTGCGGCCGATGCGATCGGACAGGATGCCGAAGATCACGAAGAAAGGCGTCGCCAGCAGCAGCGAGGCGGCGATCAGGATGTTGGCCGTCGCGCCGCTGACCTTCAGCGTTTGTGTCAGGTAGAACAGCGCGTAGAACTGGCCGGTGTACCAGACCACGGCCTGGCCGGCGGTCAGGCCGATCAGCGCCAGGATCACGATTTTCAGGTTGCGCCATTGGCCGAAGGATTCCGTCAGCGGCGCCTTCGACGCGCGGCCTTCCGATTTCATCTTGAGGAAGGCCGGCGATTCCGACATCGACAGCCGGATCCAGACCGAGACCGCCAGCAGGAATACCGACAGCAGGAATGGAATGCGCCAGCCCCATTCGGCAAAGGCTTCTTCGCCGACTGCGGTGCGGGTGCCGAGAATGATCAGCAGCGACATGAACAGGCCCATTGTCGCGGTGGTCTGGATCCAGGAGGTGAACATGCCGCGTTTGTTGCTGGGCGCATGTTCGGCCACATAGGTCGCCGCGCCGCCGTACTCGCCGCCGAGCGCAAGACCCTGCAGGATGCGCAGGATGATCAGGATGATCGGCGCCGCGATGCCGATCGAGGCATAACTGGGCAGCAGGCCGACGATGAAGGTCGACGAACCCATGATCACGATGGTGACGAGGAAGGTGTATTTGCGGCCGATCATGTCGCCGAGCCGGCCGAACACCAGTGCGCCGAACGGCCGCACAATGAAGCCGGCGGCGAACGCCAGCAAGGCGAAGATGAAGGCCGTGTTGGGGTCGGTGCCAGCGAAAAATTGCTTGGCAATGATCGCGGCGAGCGAGCCGTACAGGTAAAAATCATACCATTCGAAAACGGTGCCGAGCGACGAGGCGAAAATGACCTTTCTTTCCTCCGCTGTGATACCGCGTGTGCTGGATACGGTAGCCATGTCAGTCTCCTTGTTGTGGGCGATGCGCGATTGCAGCCGCGCATCGCGGCGTGCACCGGCAGTGTGCGACGCGAAACTTACGCGACAC
>DATMTZ010000352.1:0-3529 GCA_035563975.1 Oxalicibacterium sp.
TCGCACCCCACTCCTCCGCCGTTCAAATGACAGCTTGATTTATCGCGCTGCACGGACGGTCCACTGCGCCGCATCCAGCTTTTCTTCCCTCTGCAGCATGCAACATTTCTGAACAGAACGGAAACGTGGTGTTTTACACAACGGTTTTTGTTTTTAATTTAATTGTCAATTTATTACATGTTAATCTTTAAATAATTCAATGATGAGGTAAGCATGAGCAAACGGATGGCGGAACTGGACGGCCTGCGCGGCCTGGCGATTCTTCTGGTTGTCATGTTTCACTTCTACGTCCGCTGGCCCGAGATTTATCCCTATCGAGGCGATTACGCCGAATTCTTCCTGTTCAAATACGGTTTTCTCGGCGTCCAGCTGTTCTTCATGATTTCCGGCTTTGTGATTTTCATGTCGCTGGATGCATCCAAAGGCGTGTTCTCGTTCGTCCGCAAACGCTGGATACGCCTGTTCCCCGCCATGCTGACGGTCAGCATCTTCCTGCTGATCAGCGCGCCCCTGTTCATCGAGCGGCCTTTCGGCGAGCCGGAACTCATCGACCTGCTGCCGGGCCTCCTATTCATCGAAGGAAGTTTTCTGCGCCATCTGTTCGCGCTCGACGTGCATGATCTGGAAGGCGCGTTCTGGAGTCTGTATGTCGAAGTGCGCTTCTACCTGATGGTCAGCGTGATGTATTTCACGGCCGGCAGGAAACGCGCGGTGCTCGGCCTGTTCGCAATCGCTTTCGTGCTCACACTGATGAAGTTGCTGGCGGTCGGCGCCGGCATAAAAAGCGAACTGCTGCAGACCGCGATGTTCGTGATGGGTCACATTCTGGTGGGACACTGGCTGTACTGGTTCCTGATCGGCATCGTCAGCTACTTCGTCTACAAGGGCGAACTGCAGCGGTGGGCATATCCTTGCGTACTGCTCCTGCTGGGTCTGGCCTTGCTGCCGATGTACAAGGATCCGCTCAAGATCCTGGCGGCCGCCGGGGTCGCGGCAATTTTCATCGCCGTGACGTGGCATGGCAAACTGCAAGGCCTGTTTCGCTGGCCGCTGTTTGCCTTCTTCGGCATGATCAGTTATCCGCTCTATCTGATTCACGAAAATGCCGGTGTCGCGCTGATCATCAAGGGCGGCAAGCTCGACCTGCTACCGCATCTCGCGCTTCCCGTGGTGGCGCTGGCCATCATGGTGGTGCCGGCCTATCTGGTTGCCGTCCACATCGAGCCGCGTCTGCAAAACTACCTGCGGCAGAAGACGACGCGCATGCCCGATATTTCGGCGCCGGCCGTCTAACATCGCAGCAGCCGTCTCCGCGCCGCATTCACAAGACTGCAGGCGGCAAAGAACGATAGAATCGCGGGCATCGACATGCTGTTCGGCGATCTCGCCATGCCGGGCATAAACTCAGCTGCGGCAAGAGGCGCTGCGGGATGCGGATCCGCGCAGCCTCAGCCTCACGCACCAGCCTTATCGCATGTCGGAAACATGAAGATGCTGCGCACAAGCGATGCATCGTGAACGGCCCACTTTCGACCCACATGAAACAGACCCTGCTCGATACCAAGGCGCTGGAACAGGCGCTGGACGAATTTGCCGATGCCCGCGACTGGCGCCGCTTCCATTCGCCGAAGAATCTTGCGATGGCGCTGACCGGCGAAGTGGGCGAACTGGCCGAAATATTCCAGTGGCGAAGCGAACAGGAATCATGGCTGGTCGCACAATCGCCGGAAACCGCCGAGCACGTGCGGCAGGAGTTGGCAGATGTCGCGCTGTATCTCGTGCGGCTCGCTTCCGTGCTGGGCGTCGATCTAAATGCCGCGATACAGGACAAGCTGGTTCTGAACGCGCAAAAATACCCTCCGCTATAATCGCGCCGCCATCTTCTTCGCATGGCGACCACTCACCTCGTCAAGGAAACGCATGTCTTTTACCTCTGAAATCTGGTCCGCAAACGCCGCGCTGTACGAAACGATCCGCACGATGCCCTTCAACCAGAAACTGTGCGACGGCACGCTGAGCCAGGAGCAGTTTCGCCACTACATGATTCAGGACGCGCATTACCTGATCGCTTTCGGTCGGGCACTCGCGATCGCCGCCGCCAAGGCCGACAACACCGACGAAATCGTGCAGTTCGCGGCCGGCGCGCAGACCGCCGTGGTGGTCGAGCGCAGCCTGCATGCGGATTTCATGGAGCAGTTCGGCGTGACGCCGGCGACCTTTGCCGCCACGCCGCTGTCGCCGGCAACGCACCACTACACCAGCTACATCATGGCCAACGCGTGGGGCTCACCCTATCCGGTGGTGCTGGCGGGCATGCTGCCCTGCTTCTGGATTTACGCGGAGATTGGCTGCGACATCGTCAAGCGCGCAGCAAGGAACAATCCGTATCAATCGTGGATCGATACCTACGGCGGCGAGGAATTCAATGCAGCCGTGCGCGCGGTGATTGCGACCATCGATCGCGTGGCCGCCAACGCGAGCGAGGAAACGCGTCGCCAGATGCACGCGGCGTACACTTATGCGGCCAAGCTGGAGTGGATGTTCTGGGATTCTGCCTACCGGCTGGAGGCCTGGCCGGTATAAGGCGTTGTTCGAAACTGTGAATCGCAAGCAAGGAGACGGAAATGAATGAAGAAGACTTCAATCAAAGCATGCGCAAGTTTCTGAAGATGGTCGGCGTGAGCTCGCAGCAGGAGATCGAGAAGGCAGTGCGCCAGGCGATCGAAAACAAGTCGATTGCCGGCACGGAAACCTTCCCTGCCAAGATGACGCTTGAAATCGAAGGCTTGCGCCTGAATGTGAGTTTCGACGGCAAGATCCAGCTGCAATAAGTATCAGGCCGGCCATTACGGTCCGGTTGCCCCAACCGGCGCGCGCGCCGGCCTTATCCCCTGCTGCGGATTACCACTTGTACGGTGGCACCGCCATCGTCACCAGTTCGCTGATGTGCGGTTGCATCGCCGGACGCGATTCGGCAGCTGCCGGCAGCGAATGCAATGCGAGAAAAGCGGCGCACGCAGCGGATACGGCGCACGCAATGGCGTAATAGCGTTTCATGTTGCCTCCCTGTTTTTCAGATGAACGGTTGTTCTTCAACCGTTCAGATTTGCCGGCACTTCCTGCAGGCCGATCGACGGGCCGAACGGCAAAATGCTGGCAGTACGCGCGGCGATTTCCCTGCCGTCCTGGTCGATGCCGTTGACGCTCGACTCCAGCCATGGATTGCGCTGCATGCGGCGGGTCGAATTGTCCCGGCCCAACTCCAGCACGAACTCCGGAGTAAATACACGCGATTCGGCCTTGCTGTATTTATCGCCGTACAGGCGGGCCTGTTCGCGAAGATAGCGGCGCGCCTCCAGCCGTTTTCTGTTCATCGACTGCTCAACCGTATTGCCTTCTCGTTCGAACTGCTCGCGCGCTTCGGCGTAGGCAGGCCATTCGATATCGGCCGGTTTTTCGTTCACCAGCGACTGCAATACGGCAGACGCATGTTGATGGGACGCTGTAGTCTGGAGGATGGACATGATTG
>DATMTZ010000353.1:0-3076 GCA_035563975.1 Oxalicibacterium sp.
CTCAGGCGCCGATGTTGCCGCAGGCGCTGCCTCGACGTCCGCATTCGCGCCCTGCGGTTGCGGCGTCCGCGGCGGCAACGCGATGCGCGTGCTGCGTTCGCCGTCCGACACGACAATGTAATGTGGATGCACTTCTGTCAAACGCAGGCCGACGGAAATGGCGGTGCCTACGCGCAGCGCGCGCGGCCGCTGCCCTGCTTCGACCACGATGGCAATGCTGTCCAGCGGATCGGGCGCAATGATCACGCCGGTAATGCTGAGGTTGCCGGCCGAGGGCAGCAGATCCGGCCGATCGCCGAACAATGCGGTGGTTGCGCTGGCCGGTACGACGGGTGTGATCGGCATCGTGACCGGTGCCGCTTCGGGGGCACGCAGGCGCACGATCCAGTATCCGATCGAAGCCAGGATTGCTGCCGTCAGCGCCATGATGGCAGCGAAGCGTTTTGGCGACGTTGGCAGCTTGAGCGCTATTTTTTTCATCGCACCAGTTGGTTGATTTCGATAATCGGCATCAGCACCGCCAGCACGATCAGCAGCACCACCACGCCCATGATCAGGATCAGCGCCGGCTCCAGCAAGCCGGCGATGGTCATCGCACGCCGTTCCAGATCCTGCTCCTGCGTGGCGGCCGCGCGTTCCAGCATGGCCGGCAATTCACCGGTCGCTTCGCCGGCGCGGATCATGTGCAGCAGCACCGGCGGAAAATAGCGATGCGCCGACAGCGCGCGCGCCAGGCCCACGCCCTCGCGTACGCTGTCGGTTGCCTGTTCCACCTGCTCCCGCATCGCGGTGTTGGTCAAGGTGTCGCGGCTGGTCTGCAGCGCGCGCAGGATCGGCACGCCGGATGCGGTCGTGATCGCCAGCGTGCTGGCGAAGCGCGCGGTATTCAGGCTGCGCTCGAAACGGCCATACAGCGGCGCCGTCAGCAGCCAGCGATGCCAGTTGCGCCGCGTTTGCGGATTGGCCAGCGCGCGGCGGCACAGCCAGGCGCCGATGACTGCTGCCACTGCCACGATCCAGCCGTAAGCGCGCACGAAGTTCGAGATAGACAGCATCACCACCGTCAGCAGCGGCAGCTTTTGCTTGGTATTGGCAAACACCGACACGATCTGCGGTACCACATAGGTCAACAGGAAGATCACGATGATGAAGGCGACCAGCGTGACGATCGCCGGATAGGTGAAGGCGAGCCGGATCTTCTGCACCAGCGCATTGCGCCGCTCCAGGTAATCGGCGAGCCGCGTCAGCACGGCGGACAGTTGGCCGGTTTCCTCGCCGGAAGCAACCAGCGCGCGATAGATGTCGGCAAAGTCGCGCGGATGATGCGACAAGGCGGCCGACAAGGCGCTGCCGCTCATCACCTCGGAGCGGATCGCGCCCAGCAGGTTGCGCACGTAGGCGCGCTCGGCCTGTTCCAGCAGTGCGCTCAGCGCCTGTTCCAGCGGCAACCCGGCCTGCAGCAGGCTGGACAGCTGCCGCGTGAACAGGCCGCGTTCGACATTCGACAGGCGCTCGCCGAACCGATGCCGCTGCATGCCGCCGGCAGCCTGGTCGCGGCCCTCCAGCTCATCGACCGACAAGGGCACCAGTCCCTGGCTGCGCAGATCGCTGCGTGCGGCGCGCGCGCTGTCGGCGTGCACGATGCCGTTGCGGGCGTCGCCTTCGCTGTCGACTGCTTCGTATTTGAATGCCGGCATGATCGCTCGCTCGACTCCCTGTTGTTCATTCAGCTGTCACGCGCACCAGTTCGGCTTGCGTCGTTGCGCCCTGTTCGACCCAGCGCCGCCCGTCTTCGCGCATGGTCCGCATGCCGCCTTCCTGCGCCGCTGTGCGAATGTCCGCTTCGGATGCGCGATCGTGAATCTGCGTGCGGATGCGCTCATCGACCTGCAGAATTTCGTAGATGCCGACACGGCCGAGAAAACCGGTGTGTCCACACTTGGCGCAGCCGATCGCTTCCCATTGCTCGCCGTCGTACACCTTGCAATTGGGGCACAGGGTCCGGATCAGGCGCTGCGCCACCACGCCCAGCAGCGACGACGACAGCAGGAAGGGTTCGATCCCCATGTCGAGCAGGCGCGTAATGGCGGCGGCCGAGTCGTTGGTGTGCAAGGTGGCCAGCACCAGGTGGCCGGTCAGCGACGCCTGCACCGCGATCTGTGCGGTTTCAAGGTCGCGGATTTCGCCGATCATGATGATGTCGGGATCCTGCCGCAGGATGGCGCGCAAGGCCTTGGCGAAGCTCATGTCGATGCGCGGGTTGACCTGCGTCTGGCCGACGCCGGGCAGCTCGTATTCGATCGGGTCTTCCACCGTCAGGATATTGGTGGTGGTCGAGTTCAGACGCGATAGCGCCGCATACAGCGTGGTGCTCTTGCCGGAACCGGTCGGTCCGGTCACCAGCACGATGCCGTGCGGCTCCTGGATCAGCTGATCGAACGTCTGCAATGCCGCATTGCTCATGCCGAGGTCCAGCAGGTCGAGCCGGCGCGCTTCCTTGTCGAGCAGACGCAACACGGCGCGCTCACCATGCCCGGTCGGCAGCGTCGACACGCGCACGTCGACCGGCTTGCCGCCGACGCGCAGCGTGATGCGGCCGTCCTGCGGCAGGCGTTTTTCCGCAATGTCGAGCTGCGCCATGATCTTGATGCGCGAAATCAGCGAGGCATGGATGCCCTTCTTCGGCCGCACGATATCGCGCAGCATGCCGTCGACGCGAAAACGGACGACGGACACCTGTTCGAAAGGTTCGATGTGGATGTCGGACGCGCCTTCGCGCAAGGCCTGCGTCAGCAGGGCATTGATCATGCGGATGACCGGCGCGTCATCGGCCGATTCCAGCAGGTCTTCGATCGCCGGCACATCGGCCATCAGCTGCGCCAGATCGAAATCCGATTCATATTCGTCGATCACCTGCGCGGCGCTGCCACCCGCGCTGGCATAGGCGTCGGCAATCGCCTGCTGCAGATCGTCAACCGACAGCACGTTGACCTTGATGCGGCCGAAGCGGCGCGCCACTTCGCCCGCCGCGCTCGGCGGCGTGGCGCTACACATCCAGACTTCGACCGGCCCGGTC
>DATMTZ010000354.1:0-7644 GCA_035563975.1 Oxalicibacterium sp.
TCCCCGATCAAATTCTTTAAAACCTGAACGCCTGCCTGCGCTGGCGTTCTTTACAGAGCCAACTTGCGTCGCTCGGGAGTTTTATCGCATGAACCACGAATCTCGTTCTACCGCGGAGCATCGCGCTGCGCCTCTGAAAAGCATTGACTTCGTCTCCGCCGAACCGTCGTCGGACCGACGCCTGTTCGCATCGCGCCTGGTCAAAAAACGCGAGCGTTTCCGCCGCATTTTGCGGCTGTACGCGACCACCGGCGTGATCACGCTGACCGCGCTCGCCTTCCTGTTCGACTAGGGCCGGCAATGACCGCGCACCTGATCCGCTGCACGACCGGCATGCCGGCAAGCGCCGTACGCATATTGCGTACGGCGTTTGCACGCGCATGCGCGTCGGTGGCCGGGTGCGCGAACCATCCGTTCTTCTCGCGCATCGCGCGACACCGGCAACTGATTTTCTCCTACGTGCGTGCACCGGCCGGCCTTTCTCAGGCTCGGACGGCAGCGCGCTGATTGCTTCTCTCGATCCGCAGTTCCGCCCGAGCCTGACATTCCACACACAGATGCCTGGATAACGCGTGCGCGCGCCGTCCAGGGAAACGATAGGCCGTTCGCCATCCCGCGAACACGGAGGAATTCGAGATGAACTTTGTACGACACCTGAATCAGGACGACGCAGCAGCATTGAGCCGGCTCGCGGAACATCTATTTCGCCTCGGCGACACAGAAATTGCGATGGGCGAAGCGCTTGCCGATATCGTCGCCACGGCGGTACTGATGCCGGCCGACGTGCGCAAGAAACACCACGTTGGGCTCTATGCGGAAGTGAAGTACGTCCGCGACGGCGACGAGACGGAAACAGCGGTCACGATCGTGCTGCCGCAGGATGCGCAACCGGCATCGGGACGGATTTCAGTCCTCGCACCGCTGGCGCTCGCGTTGATCGGACGACGCGTCAACGAATTGGTGAAGGTCGATCTGCCAATGGGGAAAAGCATGATGCTGAAGATCCGCGACGTGCGCCATCCGGTGCTCGAAGGGCATGCGTAAGTTTTGCTCGTGCCGGTGCGGGAACGCCGGCGCGCCCGTCAGGCGGCGGGCGCGCTGGACGGCATCGCGCCCATGAATTCCAGCGTCTTGCGCGTGTACTCCTCGACGTAATCGAGCAGACGGTCGGATGCCTTGCGCGCTTCGCCTTCATCGTTGGCGGCGATGGCGCGCGCAATCGCGGCATGCAGTTTGGACACGCGTGCCAGATTGCCGAAGCGCTTGAAATGCAGATACCAGAAGCGCCGCGTCTGTGCCTCGATCGGACCGATCGCATAGGTGACGTACTTGTTCTGCGCGGTATCGACCAGCAGGCTGTTGAAGGAACGGTCGGTTTCAATGAACAGCGTGCCGTCGTCCTTCTCTGCCGCTTCGTCGAATGCTGCGGCCAGTTCCAGGAACTGCTGCCGCTGCTCTTCCATTGCCAGGCGTGCGGCGCGGCCGGCGACGATTTTTTCCAGTTCGCGCCGCACTTCGATCATCTTCAGCTGATCCGCGATATCGATGTCCGACACCAGCACGCCCGAGCGCGGCAGAATCTTGACGGTGCCTTCGATCGCGAGCCGCTGCAGCGCCTCACGGATCGGCGTGCGGCCGAAGCCGAGCGAACGGTTCAGCGCCTTTTCCGAAATCTTGCTGCCGGGGGGCAGCTTCAGCGTGACGATCATTTCCTCCAGGATGCGATACGCCATGCGCGCCTGGTTCTCGCCGTCGCCTTCCAGTTCGGACATCAACGCTTTGACTTGTTCTTCCTTGATCATTCTCGTGCCCAGCATGGTTGCCTGCGCGCAGGCGGTTGTGCAGGATGATAATGCGGCGGCACGAGATGTGAAAGGGATGGCGGCACAATCGGCCGCCATCTGTTAGAAGCCGGCGACCGTCCCGTTGCTGCGCGGATCGCATCCGCCTTCGAAGATGCCGGACGCATCGCGCACGATTGCGCCTGCATGACCCACCATTTCGTCGAAGTCGCCGACCGAATCCACTTCGTGACCCAGTTTCTTCAGGCCTTCCACGATATCGGCGCTGAAACGGTTTTCCAGCTTCAGCGACTCGGAAGCGATGCCCCAGGTGCGGCCCAGCAGCCAGCGCGGCGCCGTGATCGCCTGTTGCACCGACTGGCCGAACACTGCGTAGCGCGTGAACACCGCGGCCTGCGTCTGCGGCTGGCCGTCGCCACCCATCGTGCCGTACACCATCGTGCGGCCATCGTGGAAGCGCGCGAGCGCCGGATTCAGCGTGTGGAAGGGCTTCTTGCCTGGCGCCAGTGCATTGATGTGGGTTTCGTCCAGCGAGAACGAACAGCCGCGGTTCTGCCAATTGATGCCGGTGCGCGGCAGCACCACGCCGCTGCCGAACTCGTGATAGATGCTCTGGATGAAGGACACCGCGCGCCCTTCGGAATCGATCGCGCCCATCCACACCGTGTCGGCCGGGCCCTTGCTCTTGCCCCATGGCAGCGCGCGGTCCAGACGGATGGCGGCGACATACGGCTCGAGGAAGGCATCGGTCAGGCAGGTTTGCGGATCGATGGACATGTGTTCCGGATCGCAAACGTACTTGTCGCGGATTGCGAAGGCCTGCTTGGTCGCTTCGACCATCAGGTGCACGTATTCGAGGCTGCCTTCGACATACTTGCCGATCTGCAGGCGATCGAGAATCGCGAGAATGATCAGCGACACCATGCCCTGCGTCGGCGGCGCCGTGTTGTAGATATCGGCCAGGCTGTGCTGCAGGTGCACCGGTTGCGTCTGGCGCGCGCGGAATTTCTGCAGATCGTCCAGCGTGATGTGGCAACCGACATCGGCCAGATCCTGCGCGATCATCCTGGCCAGGTCACCGCGGTAGAAGCTGTCCAGCCCCTGGATTTGCAAGGTGCGCAAGGTCTGGCCGAGTTTTTTCTGCACGAAGCGGGTACCGGCGCGCGGCACGTTGCCGTCGACCAGGAAGGTGTCGGCAAATCCTGGCTGGTGCGCCAGTTCGCCCATCTTCGCGCTGGTGCTCGCATACTGCGAGGGCGTGACCGGAATGCCGACTTCGGCATAGTGGATCGCATCTTCCAGCAGGCGCGCCAGCGGCAGCCGGCCGCCCCAGTTTGCGCTGATCTTCAGCGCTTCATCCCAGCCGCTGATGGTGCCCGCCATCGTGTTTGCCGCCAGCGGGCCGCGCATCGGAATGGTATCCAGTTTTTTTTCGCGATAGAAATCGCGCGAGGCGAAGGCCGCGGCGGTACCGCAGGCTTCGATCGCGATCACCGGTTTTCCCGGTTCCGAGATCACCCAGAAGCCATCGCCGCCGATGCCGTTCATGTGCGGATACACGACCGCGATGGTGGACGCCGCCGCGACCATCGCCTCGATTGCGTTGCCGCCATCGCGACGCAGCACGGAAAGCGCTGCCTGCGCCGCCAGCGAATGAGGCGCAACGGCCATGCCGCGCGTGGCGTGTGTGGTGTTCAACATACTGTTTGCTTCCCTTTCAATCGATCAAGCTTTGCGATTCACGCCGCCGTTCACTGTCGGCCGGCCACGAATCGCGAAATGAATGTCAGGAAGCGCATTGCGCAGCGCTCCCTGTCGAACGCGCCGCTCAGCCCTGCACGTGAGCGGCATTTACCGCGACGCGCATGTCTTCCCTGGTCTTGGCCAGGAACTTGTTGCGCATCGGCTTCAGACACCACTGCGCCAGGATCGCGGTCGCGAAGTTCATGGCGATGACGACGATGAACACCGGCATCCACGAACCCGTCGCCTGATGCATGTAGGCAGCGAGCGGTCCGCCCAGCACCGAGCCGACGCCTTGCGAGGTATAGAGGAAACCGTAGTTGGTCGTCGCATGCTTGGTGCCGAAGGTATCGGTCAGCACCGACGGGAACAGCGAGAAGATTTCACCCCAGCCGAAGAACACGAGGCCCGACAACAGGATGAACAGCACCGGGTTGCTCATCGTCAGCAGCCACAGCGTCATCGCCACGCCTTCCAGGCCGAACGCGATGAACATCGTGTTTTCGCGGCCGATCTTGTCCGACACCCAGCCGAAGAAAGGACGCGTCAGGCCGTTGGCAAAGCGGTCGATCGTCAAGGCCAGCGGCAAGGCCGCCATGCCGAAGATCGTCGCATCGTGAATACCGAAGTCTTCCGCGAATGCGCCCATCTGCGAGATGACCATCAGGCCCGAAGTCGCCATCATTGTCATCATCAGATACATGACCCAGAACACCGGCGTCTTCAGCATCTCGGCCGGCTTGTAGCCGTGCGCGGATTCGCGGCTGGTGTCGCGCGCCTTGGTCGCCTGCGCCAGTTGCGCCGCTTCTTCCGGACGCGGACGGCGCATGCCCTGCGCGGCGAGGAAGCCGACCACGCCGATGCCGATGCCGAACACCAGCAGCGTGTGCGCCACGCCGGAAGTCGCGATGCCGCTGGAAATCGCGAAGGTCGTCAGGATCGCGCCGAAGCCGTAACCCGCCGCCACCATGCCGACCGCGAAGCCGCGCAAATCCGGGAACCACTGCACCATCAACCCGACCACGCCGACATAGATGATCCCGGTGCCGAAGCCGCCGAGCAGACCGTAGGTGAGATACAAGGCCCAGACGTTGGTCGCAAACGAGGCAAGCACCCAGCTCAGGGAAGTCAGGATCGCGCCCACCGACAGCAGCACGCGCGGACCGAACTTGTCGATCAGAAAACCCTGCGCCGGCGACAGGAAGGTCTGCGCCACGATCAGGATCGCGAAGGTGACCTGGATTTCAGCGAGCGTTGCGCCGAGCGTGTGCTCCAGTTCGGTCGTAAACAAGGCCCACACGTATTGCGGACTGGAGATCGCCATCATCGCGACCACACCAAAGAAAAGCTGCCACCACCGGTTCCGCTGCGGCGCGGCCTGCATTGTCGTTCCCATCTTCATCTCCTGTTTGTCTTGCCGATTCGCAAAATATTTCCGTCTGACATTTTTGTGTTTATTACTGACATGTCAGATTGAAGCAACTGTAAGCGACGCGTTTTTGCTTGTCAATAGATTCGTCAAAGCGAGGCTGGATGCGGCTTCTGGGCTGATAGCGGCCAAACCGCAATGCGAGGCGCCCGCTCGGAGGAGGTCAAAGGTATGTGGACAGCCACCCAATCGATGGTGTTTCGGCGCGCAATCGCACAAGCCTGTTTGTGTAGACTGGCGCATTTGATCTGCTGCCAACGTCATGACTTACTCTTCGCAACGACGTACCCTGCTCGCCGCCTTCGGCGCCCTGGCCCTGCCTTCACCCCTGCTCTTCGCAGCGGAAGCGACAGGAGAGAAAGCAAAAATCGGAGCAAGTCTTGCCGCGCTGGAGAAGACGCTGGACGGCCGGATCGGCTTGTTCGCCCTGGATACCGGCAGCGGCGCGCAGCTCGCCTATCGCGCCGATGAACGTTTTCCGTTCTGCAGTACCTTCAAGGTAATCGCCGCCGCTGCGGTATTGGCGAAGGACATGCAGGCGCCGGGACTGCTGCAACGGCGCATCCGCTATGCGCAACGCGACCTGGTGCCTTATTCGCCAATCACGGAAAAACACGTCGGCGACGGCATGACGGTCGCGGCGTTATGCGCAGCGGCGATCCAATACAGCGACAACACCGCCGGCAATCTTCTGATCGACCTGCTCGGCGGCTCGGCAGCAGTTACCGCGTTTGCGCGCGCCGTCGGCGACATGCAGTTCCGCCTCGACCGCCGCGAAACCGAATTGAATACCGCGATTCCCGGCGACCCGCGCGACACGACGACGCCGAAGGCAATGGGACAAACCCTGCAGCGGCTTGCGCTTGGCGATGCGCTCGCTTCGGCGCAGCGCACGCAATTGCAGGATTGGATGCGCGGCAATACCACCGGCGACAGCCGCATCCGCGCCGGCATTCCTTCCGGCTGGCAGGCTGCGGACAAGACGGGCACCGGTGACTACGGCAGCGCGAACGACATCGCCATCCTGTGGCCGCCCGGCCGCGCGCCCGTCGTGCTGGCGGTCTACACCACGCGGCACCAGAAGGATGCGGGCGCACGCAACGACGTGATTGCGCAAGCGACGCGCATCGCGGTCGACTGGCTGACTTGAACCGCAACCGCATTCCGGGGTCGAATGGCATTCCTTATGCAAGAACACTCACGGAGTCGCCCCATGTTCAAGAAGATGCTGCTCGCCCTGTGCGCCATGTCGTCCATCGCGTTTTCCGCGCAGGCCATCGCGCAGGAAGCACCCGACAAGATGATCCGGCGGATCACGGAAGAAGTGATGGCTGCGGTGCAGACCGACAAGAAGGTGCAGAATGGCGATCGCCGCAGCATCCAGAAGATCATCGAGGAAAAGATCCTGCCTAATCTCGACTTCGAACGCACTACCGCGCTGGCGGCAGGACGCTACTGGCGCGATGCCACGCCTGAACAGAAGCAGCGGCTGGAGACGGAATTTCGCACGCTGCTGATCTACACCTATTCAAGCGCGATGTCGCAGTTGCGCGACCAGAAGGTCGAATACGATCCCTTCCGTGCCGATCCGGCGGATACCGATGTGGAAGTCTTCGCGCATACCGTCAATACACGTGGCGAGCCGGTGCGTTTCGGTTACCGCCTGATCAAGAAGCCGGATGGCTGGAAGGTGTACGACGTGAATGTGCTCGGTGCCTGGATGGTGCAAGCGTACAAGGACAGCTTCGGCGCGGAAATCCGCAAGTCCGGCATCGACGGCCTGATCAAGACGCTGGCGGACAAGAATGCCAAGCTCGCTGCCAATCCGCCGACCAAGGTGGAAAGCACGCAGCCGCCCGCCTTGCAGCGCTAGGCGGCCCCCCGCTAGTTGGACGGAATGCCGCAGCTCGGTGAAGGATCGGGCGCTTCGGTACAGTACTGATACGCTTCGCTTCTCACCGAGCCGTTCGCATTGCGATACGAGGCAAAGCAAGCCTGGCTGGCGGCATAGTTTCGCCGCTGCTGTTCGCAGCTTGCGTCCTTGTCGCTTGGCGACGCGCCGCCCGGTCGGTTTGCCTGGACCGGTTCCCTTGTATTCGTTGCCTTTGCCGGCGCCGCGGTCTCGGCGGCCAATGCCTTTTCTCTTTCCGCGCGTTCCACTGCCCGCGCGCGAACGCCTTCGCTGACTTGCGAGGCGCGGGTGTCGATCCGCTTGGCCTTGTTGCGGTATTGCGGCGGCACAGTGTCTGAGATTTGCGTACGGCCCTGTTCATCGACCCAGCGATAGAGATCCTTCGCATGCGACGGAACAGTCCACACGGACGCGACGACAGCAAGCGATATTCCTGCAAATACGACTGACAATCTGGCGATCATGATGTCCTCCGCAATGAAGACCTTCTATCTGAAGAAATGCCCGGTGCCGACCAATCCGATGACGCCGATGATGATCAGGTACAGGGCGACGATGAAATTGAGCAGGCGCGGCATCAGCAGAATGAGGATGCCGGCAATCAGGGCCAGCAGCGGCCCGAGTGTGATGTGAAGGTTCATGCTTGTTTCCCGAGAAGGTGTTGATCGGTGCCGCGTGTTTGCCGGCCTCGCACAAGCTTACCCATAAAAAGTCCGCCTTGCATGGGTAACGCGACATGTCGGCAACCAAAGAAAAAC
>DATMTZ010000355.1:0-3704 GCA_035563975.1 Oxalicibacterium sp.
GCCAAACGCGCGCGCGGCTTGATGGCGCGTTATGCGGCAGTCAAGGGACTCAAGCGGCCGGCCGCGCTGAAGGATTTCGACGTCGATGGCTATCTTTTTGACGAAGCGTCGTCCGATGCGCGCACGTGGGTGTTCCGGCGCAAGCTTGCTGCATAAGCATTCCCAATAAAAAAAACCTCGCACGATGCGAGGTTTTTTTATTGGCTGGGACTGCATCACCAGATCTGCCACCAAGGCTTGCTCTTGTCCGGACCGCCCTTGAAGTACACGCTGTTCGGGAAGTTTTTCTGCATCACGCGGTTGGCATCGTCGCGCAGCTGCGTCATGCCCATTGCGTCATAGGACTTGACCATGATGTACAAGGCTTCCTCGATTGCCGGCGCACCCTGATATTTTTTGACGGCGTCCTGTGCCCGGTTTGCAGCGGACAGATAGGCGCCGCGGCGGTAGTAGTAATTCGCGACGTGCACGTCATACTGCGCCATCGCGTTGACCAGATAAGCCATGCGCGCGGCGGAGTCTTCTGCGTATTTGCTGTTCGGGAATTTCTCGACCACCTGCTTGAACGAATCGAAGGCTTCGCGCGCGGCTTTCGGATCGCGCTCGCTCGGGTCCTGGCGCGACAGGAAGTCGAAAATGCTGGTGCGGTCGTTGAAGTTGATCAGGCCGCGCAGGTAATACATGTAATCGACGTTCGGGTGATCGGGATGCAGCTTGATGAAGCGTTCGACGGCAGCCAGCGCCTGCGGCTGGTCGCCCTGGCGATAGTAGGCGTAGGCAATCTCCATTTGCGCCTGCTGCGCATAGGTGCCAAAGGGGAAGCGCGATTCCAGTTTTTCGTAGAGTTCCACGGAGCGGTCATAGTTACCGGACCGCATTTCTTCCTTGGCCTCCGAGTATAATCTTTGGGCCGACCAGTTCTTGGTCTCGTCGATCTTTTCCGGAAGGCTGCACGCCGACAGCAGAAGGACCAAGGCAAGAACCGAAATTTTCAACATTTGTCTGTGCATGGGATTTGCGAGAATGCCGCTGGAGAATGATTGATTATAGCCGATGGGCTTGCGCCAAACCCAACCTGAAGACTGATTTTGAACAAACTCCCTGACGATGGCGACGCCGATGCGCTGGATGGCGATCTGGATGATGCCGCCTTCGCATTCGCCCCAATCGAACTGAAACTGAATGCCGACGTCTGCGGCGTGCGCCTGGACAAGGTGCTGTCGACGCTGGTGCCGCAGTATTCCCGCAGCCGCCTGCAGCAATGGATAGAAGCCGGCCACGTCAGCGTGGACGGCGAAACCGCGCGTGCCAAGATGACGATGTATGGCGACGAGCGTGTGCTCATCCAGCCGCAGCCGGCGCCGGAAGACCTTGCCTACAAGCCGGAGCCGATCGCGCTCAATGTCGTGCATGAGGATGCGGCGATGATGGTGATCGACAAGCCGGCCGGCCTGGTTGTGCATCCTGCTGCCGGCAACTGGTCCGGCACGCTGATGAACGGGCTGCTGCATCATTTTCCGGCAATCGCCGGCGTGCCGCGCGCCGGTATCGTGCATCGGCTGGACAAGGACACCAGCGGCCTGAGGGTGGTGGCCAAGACGTTGATCGCGCACACCAACCTCGTGCGGCAATTGCAGGCGCGTTCGGTCAAACGCGAATATCTGGCACTAGTGTGGGGCACGCCGAACGCGAGCGGTCGGATCGAGGCGGCGATCGGCCGTCACCCGCGCGACCGCATCAAGATGGCGGTCTCCGAAGCGCCAAGCGCGAAACCGGCCATTACGCATTACACGCGGCTGGCAAGCGGCGCGCTGGACGGGCGCCCGGTAAGCCTGATGCGCTGCCAGCTGGAAACCGGGCGCACGCACCAGATCCGCGTGCACATGCAGTCGATCGGCTTTGCGCTGGTGGGAGATGCCTTGTACGGCAAGCAGCATCTTGCGAACGTTTTCCCGCGGCAGGCCTTGCATGCGCGTCGTCTTGGTCTGGTGCATCCGGTATCCGGCGAGGCGATGGAATGGTCCGCCGAGGTACCGGCGGATTTTTCGGCGCTGGTCGCAGACGCCGGCATCGAAACATATTAAGCGCGACGATGGAAATCATCCTGCCGCAATGGGGCACGCCGCTGACCATGATCGGCGCGCTGTCGACCACGCGCGCCTGCGGTTTCAGCACCGCCCCCTACGACGATGGCCAGGGCGCAGGCGGCCTCAATCTCGCAACGCATGTCGGCGATGAGCCGGAAACCGTGCAGCGTAACCGTGCGCAATTGCAGCGCCATCTGCCGAGCGAGCCGGCGTGGCTGACGCAGGTGCACGGCACGACCGTGGTCGATGCCGCCACGCTCACCGGGCCCGTCGAAGCCGACGCGAGTTTTACCACGCAGCCTGGCGTGGTGTGCGCCATCCTGACGGCCGATTGCCTGCCGGTGCTGCTGGCAGACAAGGGCGGGAAAGTGGTCGGCGCGGCGCACGCGGGCTGGCGAGGTTTGGCCGGCGGGGTGCTGCAGAACACGATTGCGCAGATGCAGGCAGCGGGCGGCACGGAGCTGTTTGCATGGCTGGGACCGGCGATCGGGCCAGCACACTTTGAAGTGGGAGAGGACGTACGACAGGCATTTGCCGATCATTCGTCTTCTGCGGCCGCTGCGTTCAAGTCGCTGGCTGGCCGGCCGGGAAAGTATCTGGCCGATTTGTATGGTCTGGCTACAGACACGCTGCATCGCGCCGGCGTGGCGGCGGTGCAGGGCGGGCGCTTGTGCACGGTGGCGGAGCCGCATCGCTTCTATTCATATCGGCGCGACGGCGTCACGGGGCGCATGGCGACCCTGATCTGGTTGCGGTAGTCAGTCGCGCCTGTCGGCATCGGCAGTTGGCATGCTTCTCTGTTGCTGCCTCAGACGGCACCGTCGCTTGCTGCCAGCCAGATAATAAAGAATACCGACCGGCAGTGCACCGTACAGCAGGAATGTCATGACGCCCGCGACGACGCTGGTTTCGGTGACCGACATCATCAGTACGATGTAAATCCAGGCGATGGCAATGATGTACATGCGGATATGTGCGTAAGAAATCGCCACAATACGCGAAAAATCGGCGAACGCGCGGGTTGATCTGTTGCGTCCCCGGCATTTTCATTGCAATGCAACAATGAAATGACGGCACTGTTCAAATTGTCTAAATCCTTGTTTTTCCGGACTATAATGCCAGGCACGAGAAGCGACCTCGCGCCGTGCTCAGGCCGGCACATAAGAAATGCGTTGCGACGCGGTAAAACTGGCGCAGTACACTTGGGATTCCCGATGAATAGTGCAAAAAAAATCACAGAACGCCTGATCAAGAAGTACCCGAATCGCCGTCTGTACGATACCCAGACCAGTTCCTACATTACGCTGGCAGACGTCAAGCAGCTGGTTTTGAGCAATGAAGCGTTTTCCGTGGTCGATGCCAAGACCGATGAAGACCTGACCCGGAGCATCCTGCTGCAGATCATCCTGGAAGAAGAAGCCAGCGGCACGCCGATGTTTTCCAGCGCTGCGCTGGCCCAGATCATCCGCTATTACGGCCACGCGATGCAAGGCATGATGGGCACCTATCTGGAAAAGAATATCCAGACCTTCATCGACATCCAGAACCGCCTGACTGAAACCAAGCCCTTCAACGCGGAGATGTGGTCGCAGTTCATGAACGTGCAGGGCCCGATGA
>DATMTZ010000356.1:0-2015 GCA_035563975.1 Oxalicibacterium sp.
GCCGCCAGCGCGTCGCGGATGTGGAAGCCGCGGATCGAGCGCGCCGAGCCGCGCAGGCTCGGGCTGCCAGGTTCCGACGGCGCGAAGGCGATGGTCGGGCGATGCAGGCGATCCTTGATCTTCGACGCGACCAGGCCAACCACGCCCGGGTGCCATTCGGCATCGTGCAGGCATACGGCGACCGGCACGCTGCCGCCGTCGATGACGGCCCTGGCGACGGCGACCTCCGCTTCGGCGGTCATCTGCTCCTGCACGCCGCGACGTTCGGCATTGATGCCGTGCAGGATCTCCGCCAACTCGCGCGCCCGCGAGCGGTCGTCGGTCAACAGGCATTCGATGCCCAGGCCCATGTCTTCCAGGCGCCCCGCGGCGTTGATGCGCGGGGCAAGGGCGAAACCTATGTCGGCGGCGCTGAGTTTCCTCGCCTCGCGCCCCGACATTTCGATCAATGCCTGCAATCCGGCGATGCCCTGCCCCGCGCGCAACCGGCGCAGGCCGGCACCGACCAGTGCGCGGTTGTTCGCGTCCAGCGGCACCAGATCGGCCACGGTGCCGACCGCGACCAGGTCGAGCAGCGCCGACAGATCGGGTTCGGACTGCGGCATGCGCCCTTCCACGCGCAGGCGCTGGCGCAGTGCGAGCAGCACGTAGAACATCACGCCGACGCCGGCCAGCATCTTGCTGGGAAAGGCATCGCCGCGCAGGTTCGGGTCGACGATGGCGTCGGCCAGCGGCAAGGTGTCCGCCGGCAGATGATGGTCGGTGACCAGCACCTGCCAACCTTTTGTCTTGGCCAGGGCGATGCCGGCATGGCAAGCGATGCCATGGTCGACCGTGACCAGCAGGTCGGGCTTCAGCCCGACAAGCTCGTCGACCAGGCTCGGCGACAACCCGTAGCCGTGGATCATGCGGTTCGGCACCGCCGGGCTGACCCGCGTCGCACCCAGCAGGCGCAGTCCGCGCACGGCCAGCGCGCAGGCGGTGGCGCCATCGCAATCGAAATCGCCGACCACGACGATGTGTTTGCCCATGGCGATGGCTTCGGAAAGCAGCGCCGTCGCGGCATCGATGCCGCCAAGCGATGCGGGCGAATGCAGGCCGGCCAGCTTCGGCTGCGCCTGTTCCAGGCTGGTCGCGCCGCGCGCCGCATAGATGCGTTGCAGCAGGCGCGGGACTTGCGCTGGCCACTCGCCGATTTCGGCGACCTCGCGGCGACGGATGCGCGGCCGCGGGGTCATGCGGCCAACACTGGCAATGGACGACGCCACACGCGCCAATGCTGGTCGCGGCGCAACGCATAAAGCGCGCCATCTTCGAAGTCGAGGTCCAGCGTCTCGAGCCGGCGATCGCGGATCTCGTCCAGCAATGGCGGCAACACTTCATCGACGAACGCCTGCGGCGAACGCAGGTGGCGCAGGTCCACCAGGGCGTCGACCGCATCCTCGTCCCGGGACTCGACGCCGGCCGCCTTCGCCAGCGCCTGCAGCAGCGGATCGTGGCTCTTTATCTGGCGATGCGACGTGCGCACGCTGCCTGGCATTGTCCCCGCACCCCAGAACCACAGCGAATTGATCGCCGGATTGCCTTGCGCTGCGCGCCGTGCGTTCCATGGATGCTGGTGCAGGATCACCTGCGCCTCGGTCAGCAAAGCGCGCCAGCGCCGGCCGGCGTCGCCTTCGGGCAGATGGTCCGAGAGGTCGTCGCCGAGCGCAGCCTCGGGTTCGGCGAATTCTGGCAAGCGCGCATCCTTCGGCAGGCGCAGGTACCAGCGCGATGGATGCGGCGCATCGATCGGGCAACCGTAATCGCCGAACAGCGGCTGCAGCGCAGGCAGCAATTGCCGCGCGTCCTCCTCGGTCAGCGCCATCGCTTCGCCGTATGCCAGCAGGCGTGCACCGTTGATGTCCGGCGCGATGTAAGCCGGATCGGCGCGCAGCCACGACGACAGCGCGGCATCGCCGGCGTCCAGCGAACGGGTCAGCGCGGCCACCGGCCAGTGATCGGGAACCATCCGG
>DATMTZ010000357.1:0-7528 GCA_035563975.1 Oxalicibacterium sp.
AGAGGGACAGATGGCGCGCGACCAGGCCTTGCTGAAGAATGCGCAGATCGATCTGGAACGGTATCGCACGCTGTTCGAGCAGGACTCGATCGCGCGCCAGCAGCTCGACACGCAAGCCTCGCTGGTGCGCCAGTACGAAGGTGCGATCAAGGTCGATCAGGGCCAGGTCGATGCCGCCAAGCTGCAGCTGACTTACGCCAGGATCACTGCGCCGATCAGCGGCCGCGTCGGTTTGCGCCAGGTCGATCCCGGCAACATCGTCTCGACTTCGGATGCCAACGGCATCGTCGTCATCACGCAGCTGCAACCGATCAGCGTGATTTTCACACTGCCGGAAGACAATATCCCCGAAGTGATGCAGCGCCTGCAGGCCGGCGCCAAGCTCGCAGTCGATGCCTATGACCGCGCGCAATTGAACAAGCTGGCGACCGGCACGCTGGTCACGGTCGACAACCAGATCGATCCGACCACCGGCACGGTCAAGCTGAAGGCGCAATTTTCGAATGAAAACTTCAGCATGTTCGCCAATCAGTTCGTCAATACGCGGCTGCTGGTCAAGGTCAAGCACAACGCCGTCATCGTGCCGTCGGCCGGCATCCAGCGTGGCAGCCAGGGCACCTTTGTCTACGTCGTCAATGCCGACGGCACGGTGTCGGTACGTGCCGTGCAGACCGGCACCGTGCAGGACGACGATACTGAAGTGCTGTCCGGCCTGAAGGCGGGCGAGCAGGTCGTGATCGACGGCGCCGACAAGCTGCGCGAAGGCGCCAAGGTCAGCGTGGCGACGCTGGACGGCAAGAACGTGAACGCCGCGGGCGGCAAGGGCGCCAACGGCGAAGCGCGAAAGCGCGGAGAGGGTCAGGAAGGCCGCCGCCGGCACCGCACCGATGAAGCCGGCAAGACGCCAGCCTCCAAAGAAGCCACGCCCGCGAATCCGTCATGAGTCTGTCGCGCCCCTTCATCCTGCGGCCGGTAGCGACTTCGCTGCTGATGGTCGCGATCCTGCTGGCGGGCATTCTTGCCTATCGCATGCTGCCGCTGTCGGCGCTGCCGGAAGTGGATTACCCGACGATTCAGGTCGTCACGCTGTATCCGGGTGCCAGCCCCGATGTGATGACCTCATCGGTCACCGCGCCGCTGGAACGCCAGTTCGGCCAGATGCCGGGGCTGAACCAGATGTCGTCGACCAGCTCCGGCGGCGCGTCGGTCATTACGCTGCAATTCAGTCTTGATTTGAGTCTCGACATCGCCGAACAGGAAGTGCAGGCCGCGATCAACGCCAGCGGCAACCTGCTGCCTTCCGATCTGCCGGCGCCGCCGATCTATAGCAAGGTCAATCCGGCCGACACGCCGATCCTGACGCTGGCGCTGACTTCGCATTCACTGCCGCTGCCGCAAGTGCAGTCGCTGGCCGATACGCGGCTGGCGCAGAAAATTTCGCAGGTCAACGGCGTCGGCCTGGTCAGTCTGTCCGGCGGGCAGCGCCCGGCGGTGCGCATCCAGGCCAATCCGACCGCGCTCGCGGCCTACGGCCTGAACATCGAAAACATCCGCACCGCGATCGGCACCGCCAACGTCAATCAGGCCAAGGGCAGTTTCGACGGCCCGGCGCGCGCCTACACGATCGATGCCAATGACCAGCTGCGCTCTGCCGACGAATATCGCGCCATCATCGTCGCCTACAAGAACGGCGCGCCGATCCGGCTGGCGGATGTCGCCGATGTCGTCGACGATGCGGAAAACGTGCGGCAGGCGGCGTGGGTCAACGAGCAGCCGGCCATCATCATGAATATCCAGCGCCAGCCGGGCGCGAATGTGATCCAGGTCGTCGACCAGATCAAGAAACTGCTGCCGCAGCTGCAGGCCTCGCTGCCGTCGTCGGTGCAGGTGTCGCTGCTGAGCGACCGCACCACCACCATCCGCGCTTCGGTCAAGGACGTGCAGTTCGAGCTGATGCTGGCGGTGGTGCTGGTGGTGCTGGTGATCTTCCTGTTCCTGCGCAATGTGCCGGCCACCATCATCCCCAGCGTGGCAGTGCCGCTGTCCTTGATCGGCAGTTTCGCCGTGATGTATCTGGCCGGATTCAGCCTGAACAACCTGTCGCTGATGGCGCTGACAATCTCGACCGGGTTCGTGGTCGACGACGCGATCGTGATGATCGAGAACATCGCGCGCTATCTGGAAGAAGGCGATTCGCCGCTGCAGGCCGCGCTGAAAGGGTCGGCACAGATCGGCTTCACGATCCTGTCGCTGACCATTTCGCTGATCGCTGTGCTGATCCCGCTGCTGTTCATGGGCGACGTGGTCGGCCGCCTGTTCCGCGAGTTTGCAATCACGCTGTCGGTCACCATCATCATCTCCGCCATCGTGTCGCTGACGCTGACGCCGATGATGTGCGCCAAGCTGCTGCATCACACGCCGGAAGAAAAGCAGAGTCGCTTCTACCATGCGTCCGGCGCCTTCTTCGACCGCACCATCGCGCGCTACGGCAAGTGGCTGAACTGGGTGCTGGACCGGCAAGCCGCCACGCTGATCGTCGCCGTCGGCACGCTGGTGTTGACGGCGCTGCTGTACATCTTCATTCCGAAGGGTTTCTTCCCCATCCAGGACACCGGCGTGATCCAGACCATTTCGGAAGCGCCGCAATCGGTCTCGTTCGCCGCGATGTCGGAGCGGCAGCAGGCGCTGGCGAAAGTCATCCTGCAGGATCCGGATGTCGAAAGCCTGTCGTCCTTCATCGGCGTCGATGGCGTCAACACCACGATGAACAGCGGCCGCATCCAGATCAACCTGAAGCCCTTCGAGGACCGCAGCGCCAGCGCATCGGAAATCATTGCGCGCCTGCAGGACAAGCTGGCCGACGTGCACGGCATTTCGCTGTACATGCAGCCGGTGCAGGATTTGACGATCGAAACGCGCGTGTCGCGCACGCAATACCAGTTCACGCTGCAGGATGCCGATCCGGCGCTGTTGAGCACATGGGCGCCGAAGCTGGTCGACAAGCTGAACGGCTTGCCTCAGCTGCGCGATGTCGCCAGCGACCTGCAGGACAACGGCCTGCAGGCGGCGCTGGTGATCGACCGCAACACGGCCTCGCGCCTGGGCATCACGCCGGCCTCGATCGACAACACCTTGTACAGCGCCTTCGGCCAGCGAATCGTGTCGACCATTTTCACGCAGACCAACCAGTATCGCGTGATACTCGAGGTCAAGCCGGATTTCCAGAAAGGTGTCGAAGCGCTGAAGCACATCTACGTCGCCACTGCTGACGGCGCGCAAGTGCCGCTGTCGACCATCACGACGCTGGAGCAGCGCACTACGCCGCTGGTGGTCAACCACGTCGGCCAGTTCCCGGCAACGACGATTTCGTTCAACCTGGCGCCCAACGCTTCCCTCGGCGAGGCCGTCGACGCGATCGAACAGGCCAAGGCCGAGATCGGCTTGCCGGACAGCATGCAGATCAGTTTCCAGGGCGCGGCGCTGGCATTCAAGGCCTCGCTGTCGAACACGCTGCTGCTGATTCTGGCGGCCATCGTCACCGTCTACATCGTGCTCGGCGTGCTGTACGAAAGCTACATCCATCCGATCACGATCCTGTCGACGCTGCCGTCGGCGGGCATGGGCGCCTTGCTCGCGCTGATCCTGTTTCGGAGTGATCTCGGCATCGTGTCCGTGATCGGCATCATCCTGCTGATCGGCATCGTCAAGAAGAACGCGATCATGATGATCGACTTCGCGCTGGAAGCCGAGCGCAAGGACGGCCTGTCGCCGCGCGATGCAATTTACCAGGCGTGCCTGCTGCGCTTCCGGCCGATCATGATGACGACATTGGCAGCGCTGCTGGGCGCGCTGCCGCTGATGCTGGGCACCGGCGTCGGTTCGGAACTGCGCCGCCCGCTCGGCATTTCGATCGTCGGCGGCCTGATCGTCAGCCAGGTGCTGACCTTGTTCACGACGCCGGTAATTTACCTTGCGTTCGACCGGCTGGCCGAACGCTTCGGCCGCAAGCACCGCGATCCCGATGTGCCGCTGAGCGAGCCGGATGATGCGGCGATGAATCCACCGTGAGCACACGATGAATCTGTCCGCTCCCTTCATCCACCGCGCCGTCGCGACCACGCTGCTGACGATAGGCGTCGCACTGGCCGGCATCGTGTCCTTCGGCCTGCTGCCGGTATCGCCCTTGCCGCAGGTCGATTTCCCGACCATATCGGTGTCCGCGAAATTGCCCGGCGCCAGTCCCGATACGATGGCCGCGACGGTGGCGACGCCGCTCGAGCGTTCGCTCGGCCGCATCGCCGGCATTACGGAGATGACGTCCAACAGTTCGCTGGGCTCGGCCAACATCGTGCTGCAGTTCGACCTCAGCCGCGACATCGACGGCGCCGCGCGCGACGTGCAGGCTGCCATCAATGCGGCGCGCGTCGATTTGCCCTCGACGCTGCGCAGCAATCCGACTTATCGCAAGGTTAACCCGGCCGACGCGCCGATCATGATCATCGCGCTGACTTCGGACACGATGACCCAGGGCCAGATGTACGACACGGCATCGACCGTGCTGCAGCAGAAGCTGTCGCAGGTGCAGGGTATCGGGCAGGTCAGCGTCGGCGGCAGTTCGTTGCCGGCGGTGCGCGTCGAACTGAATCCGATGGCGCTGAACAAGTACGGCATCGGCCTCGATGAGGTCCGTAACGCGCTGACCGGCACCAATGCCAACCGGCCGAAGGGTTTTGTCGAAAGCGGCGACCGCCAGTGGCAGGTGGCGACCGACGACCAGGCCAAGACTGCGGCGCAGTACCGGCCGCTGATCGTCGCCTATCGCAACGGCGCGCCGGTCCAGCTGTCCAGCGTGGCGGAAATCAACGATTCGGTCGAGGATCTGCGCAATGCCGGCATGGCGAACGGCAAACCCTCGGTGCTGCTGATCATGAACCGCCAGCCGAACGCCAACATCATCGACACCGTCGATCGCGTGCGCGCGCTGATGCCGAACCTGAAGGCGTCGATACCGGCGGCCATCAACATGGATATCGTGCTGGACCAGACCACGACGATCCGCGCCTCGCTGCACGACGTCGAGCGCACGCTGGTGGTGTCGATTGCGCTGGTGATCATGGTGGTCTTCATCTTCCTGCGCAATGTGCGCGCCAGCCTGATTCCCAGCGTGGCGGTGCCGATCTCGCTGCTGGGCACCTTCGGCATCATGTATCTGCTGGGCTTCAGCCTCAATAATTTCTCGCTGATGGCGCTGACGATCTCGACCGGCTTCGTGGTGGACGATGCGATCGTGGTGCTGGAAAACGTGATGCGCCATATCGAGAAAGGCATGTCGCCGCTGCAGGCGACGCTGCTCGGCGCGCGCGAAGTGGGCTTTACCGTGCTGTCGATGAGCATTTCGCTGGTGGCAGTATTCATTCCGATGCTGCTGATGGGCGGGCTGGTGGGGCGCTATTTCCATGAGTTTGCGATCACGTTGTCGGTGGCGGTGATGGTGTCGCTGATCGTGTCGCTGACGACCACGCCGATGATGTGCGCACGCATTTTGCGACGAGAGCCGGAAGAGAAAAAGCATGGCCGCTGGTACATGGCGAGCGAGCGCGTGTTCGCGTGGCTGATCGCGCATTACGAGCGCAGCCTGAACTGGGCGCTGCGCCATTCGCGCATCACGCTGCTGAGCCTGATTGCGGTGATCGGTTTCAATTTCTATCTGTACGGCGTGGTGCCGAAGGGTTTCTTTCCGCAGCAGGATAACGGCCGCATTTTCGGTATGATTCAGGCCGACCAGGCAACCTCGTTCCAGGCGATGCGGCCCAAGCTCGCCGCCTACATCGACATCATTCGCGCCGACCCGGCGGTGGACACGGTGACCGGCTTTACCGGCGGCAGCCAGCGCAATACCGGCCGCATGTTCATTTCGCTGAAACCGCTGAACGAACGCAATGTCACCGCCGACGAGGTGATCAACCGCCTGCGCGGCAAGACCGCGCGCGTGCCGGGTGCGACCTTGTATCTGCAGGCCTCGCAGGATATCCGCGTCGGCGGCCGCTCCAGCAACTCGCAGTACCAGTACACGCTGCAGGGTGACGAACTGGACGCGCTGCGCGCGTGGAGTCCGCGCGTGCTGGAAGCCTTGCGCACCGTGCCGGAAATCGTCGACGCCAATACCTCGCAGCAGGACAAGGGCTTGCAGATTTCGCTCGACATCGACCGCGACACCGCGTCCCGGCTGGGCGTGACGCAGGCGGCGATCGACGCCACCCTGTACGATGCCTTCGGCCAGCGTCAGGCTTCCGTCATCTACGCGCAGCGCAATCAGTATCACGTGATCATGGAAGTCGCGCCGCAGTATTGGCAGAGTCCGGAGACGCTGAAGGATATTTACGTCAAATCCACCAACGACACGATGGTGCCGCTGTCGGCGTTTTCCACGTATGGTCCGACCAACACGCCGCTCGGCGTCAATCACCAGGGCCAGTTTGCGGCGACCACCATCTCGTTCAACCTGGCGCCGGGCGTGGTGCTGAGCGACGCGGTGCAGGCGATCAACGACAAGGTCGCCACGCTTGGCATGCCGAACACCGTGCATGGCAGTTTCCAGGGTACGGCCAAGGTGTTCCAGGCTTCGTTCGCCAGCCTGCCATTCCTGATCGCCGCGTCGCTGCTGACGATCTACATCGTGCTCGGCATGCTGTATGAAAGCTATGTGCACCCGATCACGATCCTGTCGACGCTGCCTTCGGCCGGCGTCGGCGCGATCCTGGCGCTGCTGATATTCAATCTCGATCTGTCGATCATGGGTTTCATCGGCATCATCCTGCTGATCGGCATCGTGAAAAAGAACGCGATCATGATGATCGACTTCGCGCTAGCGGCGCAGCGCAACGAACACCGCACGCCGGTCGACGCGATCCGCCAGGCATGTTTGCTGCGCTTCCGCCCGATCATGATGACGACGGCCGCCGCGCTGCTCGGCGCGCTGCCGCTGGCGCTCGGCACCGGCACCCAGCCCGAGTGCGAGCGGCAGCGCGCCCATCAGCGCGGCCAGCGTGGTCATGAGGATCGGGCGGAAGCGCAGCCGGCAGGCCTCGCGGATCGCATCGACCGGCGTCATGCCTTCGTTGCGCTGCGCGTCGAGCGCGAAGTCGATCATCATGATCGCGTTCTTCTTCACGATGCCGATCAGAAGCAGGATGCCGATGGTCGCGATCAGCGTCAGGTCGAAGCCGAATATCTTCAGCGAGAGCAAGGCGCCCACGGCCGCCGACGGCAGCCCCGCCAGGATGGTCAGCGGGTGGATGTAGCTTTCGTACAGCACGCCCAGGAGCACGTAGATCACGAGCACGGCCAGCACCAGCAGCACAGCCTGGCTGGCCTGCGAGCTCTGGAACACCGCCGCATCGCCGCCGTAGGTGGTGATGATCGACTGCGGCATCTTCAGCTCCTGCTTGAACTGGTCGATCTTCGCGGTCGCGTTGCCCAGCGGCACGTCGGGCGCGAGGTTGAACGACACCGTCACCGCCTGCAGCTG
>DATMTZ010000358.1:0-3753 GCA_035563975.1 Oxalicibacterium sp.
GCCCCGGGCAGCCTGCACTACGGCGCGCCGGCACCGGCTCCGATGGTGACGGCCGATTCGCATTTCTTCACCGCTTCGTTCGACTTGCCATTGCGTGAAGCGCGCGATGCATTCGAACGCGCGTACTTCGAGCATCATCTCGGCCGCGAAGGCGGCAGCATGACGCGCGTCGCAGAAAAAACCGGCCTCGAACGCACGCACCTGTACCGCAAGCTCAAGCAACTCGGCGTCGAACCCGGCAAGCTGGCCAAGAAAGGCATGTGACCGCCGGCATGACGCTACTCACGCTGGTGACCGGCGGCAGCGCCGGCACCCGCGAGGCGGCAATTGCCGCGCAACTCGACCCTGCACAATCCGCTGCGGTCATCCTCGAGGGCCTGCCCGACGGCAAGGACGTGCTTCTTTCTGCCGCCACATCGCATCTGCAGGTCGTCCGCATCGCGCCTGGCTGCATGCATTGCACCGGCAACCTGGTCATGCGCGTGACGCTCAACCGCATGCTGCGCGAACGTCCGCCACGCCTGTATATCAGCGTGGCCAGCACCGAGCATCTCGATTTGCTGCGCGAATTCCTGCGCGCGCCGCCTTATGACGCATTGTTGACGCTCACCGATGAGCTGTCATGCGCATCTGGCAAGTAATTGGCGCTGTGTAAAGTTTCCGTTCCTGGCGCAGGGATTTTCGTCAAATCTCGTTAACTGCGCTCAATCTTTCCCGCCTGCCGCCGTTATCCCATACAAGAGCCGGACTTTTGCATCCGCGCTCTTGACTTGAAATCGGCGGCAACAGCGCCATGTCGGTATCAATGCGATGACTTGTCATTGCCAGCAAACGGGAACGCATATGAACCTCATCTATAACAGCGAACAGTACAGCGTGGTGGAATTCGGCGCCGATAGCGAACGCGATGCCTTGCGCTGCGGCGGCTACGAGATCACCGACAAACCGGCACAACGCGAAATCTTCATCGGCGGCGAAATGGCAGTGAGCTTTCGTCAGCATGTGCGCGACCTGATTGCGACCGAACCGAGCGAGGAAGAGATCGACGATTTTCTCGGCAAGTACGACGCGATGATGCGTCAGCCGGTGGTGTTCCACTAGGCGGCGCTGCTTCCGTTTCGGCTCCCGTCAGGAGAGGTGCCGGCGCGGCCAGTCGGCGATGACAGCAAGCGGACGACGATGTCTTGTCGTCCGTTTTGTTTTTATCCTCTTCCTGTTTCAACACTCGTCGCCCCGCACCAAGGATGTACGCAAATTCTTCTTCCATCGTCAGCGCGCAAACCGGTCCGCATGAGCAATTGCCGGCGCTGGTGATGCGGCACGCCGAGCACGCGTTCCAGCAGCCGATCGCCGCACATAACCGCCATGCATTCGATCACAGCATTGCGCGCTGGCGCGAATGCGGCGCCGCACCGCTGATACTCGACGCCGGCTGCGGCGTCGGGCTGTCGACCATGCATCTGGCAGCGCTATTTCCGGATCATTTCGTGATCGGCGTCGATCAGTCAGCCGACCGCAGCACGCGCAATACGCAATGGGAAGATGTCGTGCCCGACAATTGCCTGCGCGTACGGGCCAACCTGGTGGATTACTGGCGCCTGCTGCTGGAGAGCGGCGTCCGCCCCGTGCGGCACTATGTGCTGTATCCGAATCCCTGGCCGAAGATCGGCCATCTGTCGCGGCGCTGGCACGGCCACGCAGTCTTCCCCACCGTCATCGCGCTCGGCGGCTACCTGGAATGCCGCAGCAACTGGCGCATTTACATCGAAGAGTTTGCTGCTGCGCTCACGCTGCTGACGCGGCAGGCAGTCGCGTGCGAAGCCTACGAGGCCGAACGACCGATCACGCCGTTCGAAAGAAAATATCGGGATTCGGGCCACGCGCTATGGCGTTGCCACATGCAATTGCCGACGGCGGTTGAGCCCATCAGAACGCGCTGACACGCACTGCGTTCGAAGATTCGCCCGCCGCGCCGACAGCAGGCGCTTGCGCAAAACCGTAGCGCTTCCATACAAGAAAAGGTGCGCCTGGCGCTTCTTCGCGCAGAATACTCAAGGCATCGATCGTCAACGGTTCGCGCGCAGCTGGGCCGGCGAAGTGCTCCGCCGCAGCGCGTTGCAGGCGCGCGCGAACGCCGGGGTCAATGTCGCGCAATGCGCCGCTCAAGGTCATGTGAAAGCGGAATTGTTCTTCGGTATACGGATACCCCCAGCGCTGCAGCAAGGCTTCCTGCCGCGGCGTCAGCGCATCGCGCCTGCGACGCGCCAGCTCGCTCGCGCTCAGCGGGGCGCGCAAATGATCGAAGTGGCGGACGCAATGTGCGGCAAGCGCAGACACTTCACCGACCGCATCATCGATTTGCAGTGCCAGAAAATCGCGATACGGCGCGATGTGCGGCGCATGCAGAACGACCGGTTTTCGGCCGGTGCAAAACGCGGTGACCTGTTCAAGCAATTGCTGTTCGCTCGCGCCTTCCTTCAGCCGAAACGGCGCCTTCAGCGTGGCATGAAAGCCGTAGCGACGAGCATCGGCCGTCAAGCGCGACAACAGCTCTTCGGACACGCCTGCAATCTCCGGCTGCGCGCACAAGCGGCCGTCGAAGGCATCGCGTCCCAGCCAGCTGCTGCCTGCCGCGTGCCAGGACGTGATCGGCGAAGGCGTGAAGTACAACGCGTAGCGACGCACAGATGTCATGGGATGCGCTTTCCGCAATGCCGTGCGCGAGCCAAGAAATGATGTCGATCTGCCATGCCGGTCTTGTTCTTTGCCGCCTTGGCGGCTGGTTTTCAGTTTTGATTTCGACGAGATGCCGCCGTAAACGTTCGCGTCACAGCCGAATTTCTCGCGGCCACACCATGGTCGGGCTTCATGTTACTGTTTCAACATCGTATCGATTATCCGGATAGTCCAGCAACATGTGCCAGCTTCTTGCAATGAACTGCAATGTCCCGACCGACATCGTGTTCAGCTTCACCGGCTTTGCCACACGCGGCGGCGGCACCGGCCATCACAACGACGGCTGGGGCATTGCCTTCTTCGAAGGCGCCGGCGTGCGCCACTTTGTGGACTACCAGGCGGCGGTCGATTCGCCGATCGCCGACCTGATCCGCCGCGTGCCGATCAAGTCGATGAACGTCGTCGCCCACATCCGCAAGGCCACGCAGGGCCGCGTTTCACTGGAAAACTGCCATCCCTTCGTGCGCGAACTGTGGGGCCGCTACTTCGTGTTTGCACATAACGGCGACCTGAAAAATTTTGCGCCGGAACTGAGCGGTCCATACCGGCCAGTCGGCAGCACCGACAGCGAAACCGCGTTCTGCTACCTCCTGCAGGAACTGCGCCGCCGCTTCGGCGATGCGATGCCGCCGCTGGCGCAGATGCGCGACGCGCTGGCCGAACTGACCGCGCAGATCGCGACGCATGGCACCTTCAACATGACGCTGTCCGACGGCTCCGCGATGTTCGTGCACTGCTCGACGCAGCTGCACTACATCGTGCGCCAGTATCCTTTTTCGGAAGCGGTGCTGAGCGACCAGGACATGAAGGTGGACTTCTCCGAAGTGACCACGCCGAACGACCGCGTCGCCGTCATCGTCACCGAACCGCTGACCACGAACGAACGCTGGACCCCGTTTGCGCCCGGCGAACTGAAGGTCTTCGTCGAAGGCCGGCCGCTGATGTGAACAGCGAAGGCGCATGAAAAAAGCCGGGTGTCGCCCGGCTTTTTTTTACCCTTCCCGCTCAGGAAAGATT
>DATMTZ010000359.1:0-3489 GCA_035563975.1 Oxalicibacterium sp.
CTCCTATATCCCGATCAGCGGATGCTCGATCGAGGTCCGCCCATCACCTTATCGCTTGAACTTTGAAAGGATATAACCATGAGAGCATTTGACTTTACTCCGCTGTACCGTTCCGCCATCGGTTTCGACCGCCTGGCCCAGCTGTTCGACGATGCGGCACGTGCCGAATCGCAACCGAGCTATCCGCCATACAACATCGAACTGGTTGGCGAAGACAAGTACCAGATCACGATGGCCGTTGCCGGCTTCGATCGCTCCGAAATCGACATCGAGACGGAGCGCGACGCTTTGAAAATCATCGGCCGCAAGCAACGCGACGACACCACGCGCAATTTCCTGCATCGCGGTATCGCGTCGCGCAACTTCGAGCACACTTTCCGTCTGGCCGATCATGTGCAGGTTGTCGGCGCCAAGATGGAAAACGGCTTGCTGAACATCGAACTGAAACGCGAAGTGCCGGAGGCGTTGAAGCCGCGCAAGATCGCGATCGATGGCGCAGCACCAAACAATGTGCAGGTACTTGAGCAGAAAGCAGCCTGAAGACAGCCGTTGTACGGCAAAGGCCAAGGGCAGCATGAAGCGGGCGTAAGCGCCCGCTTTTTATTTTGCCTGGCGTCGCGCGTACAGACCCAGCTTGGTGCGCCGCCACAGTACATCGTCGTCGGAAACCGCCCATTCATAGCGGCGCAGATATTCGAGCTCGGCAACAAACAACCCCGGCGCGACTTCCTCGCCCATATCCGCCATGCAAGAACGGCCTGCCAGCATCAGCTTGATACGCGTACCGTAAGCTTGGGCATAGCGCTGTACCAGCGACGGCGGCAGCCACGCGTATTGCACCTGCATCTCATGCACAAAGCGATCGAATTGCAACACTGCGCGATTGTCGGGCCGTACGCCGAAGATATCGCCGCCCGGCAAACAGGCTGTGGCGGTCCATGCGCCGTGCGTGTTGCCGAGCAGTTGGGCGAGACGATCCACGGCTTCTTCCGCCAGTTTCCGGAAGGTGGTGATCTTGCCGCCGAACACAGTCAGCAAAGGCGCGCCGCCGCCATCGAATGCCAGCTTGTAGTCGCGCGTCACGGCCGATGCGCGTTCGCTGTCGTCGTCATCGACATCCTCGACCAGCGGGCGCACGCCGGCATACGACCAGACGACATCGGCGGCGGAAATCGGCCGCGTGAAATAGCGGTTGGCAAGTCCGCACAGATAATCGATTTCTTCGGCATCGATCGTCACCGTGTCGGGATCACCGTGATAATCGATATCGGTCGTGCCGATCAGCGTGTAGTCGTGCTCGTAGGGAATGGCAAACACGATGCGGCGGTCGGGATGCTGGAAGATATAGGCATGCGCGTGATCGAACAGCTTGCGCACGACGATATGGCTGCCCTTGATCAGCCGCAGCTTCTTGCCGCTGCGACCGTGCACCGTGTCATGCAGGAAGCTGGCCGCCCACGGACCGGCGGCATTGACCAGCACCCTTGCGCGGACGGAGAGCATCGCGCCGTCGCTGCTGCGCAACGTCGCATTCCAGTGATCGGGTTGGCGGTCGACAGCAATGCAAGTTGTACGCGTCAGGATGGCGGCGCCGTGTTCCGCTGCATCGACCGCGTTCAGCATTACCAGACGCGCGTCGTCGACCCAGCCGTCGGAATAGATGAAGCCTCTGGTGAAGTTCGCTTTCAACGGTGCGCCGGTTTCATGCTTGCGCAGGTCGATGCCGCGGGACGCGGGCAGCAATGCGCGCCGGGCGAGATGATCATACAAAAACAGGCCTGCGCGGATCATCCACGCCGGGCGCTGGCCGCGATCGTGCGGCAGGACAAAGCGCAAGGGGCGGATGATATGCGGCGCCGACCGCATCAATACTTCGCGTTCGAGCAGCGCTTTGCGCACAAGTCCGAATTCGCCGTATTCCAGATAGCGCAGTCCGCCGTGTATCAGCTTGGTCGACGCCGACGAAGTATGCGAAGCAAGGTCGTCCTTCTCGCAAAGAATCACCGACAGGCCGCGCCCCGCGGCGTCGCGCGCAATGCCGGCGCCGTTAATGCCGCCGCCGACGACAAGAAGATCGCATTGCAGTTGCTGGTGCATCCGTCCGCCATTTGTCATGGAATGATTGAGCGTGATGGTAAGTCGGCAGGCAAGCGCGGCATTGTCATGGACGAACTGCCATTCTTCTTTCCTGTTTGCCGGTCAGGCAAGACCTTTCGGCGATAATAGCGCGTCATTCACGTTGCCGGCCTGCCGATGTCCACTGTTTTTGCCCCGCTGAAGAACGATACCTTCCTGCGCGCCTTGCTGCGCCAGCCGACCGATTACACGCCCTTGTGGCTGATGCGCCAGGCAGGCCGCTACCTGCCGGAATATCGCGCGACGCGTGCCCGTGCCGGCTCCTTCCTCGGTTTGGCGAAGAGTCCCGATTACGCAACCGAAGTGACGCTGCAGCCGCTGGACCGATATGCGCTCGATGCTGCGATCCTGTTTTCCGACATTCTCACCGTGCCGGACGCAATGGGGCTCGGCCTGTACTTCAACGAAGGAGAGGGCCCGCGTTTCGAGCGGCCGCTGCGCGACGAGAAGGCGGTGTTCGCGCTGCAGCCGCCGCCGCCCGGATCGCTGCAGTATGTGTTTGACGCGGTCACGCAGATTCGCCGCGAGCTGAACGGCCGCGTGCCGCTGATCGGTTTCTCGGGCAGTCCATGGACGCTGGCGTGCTACATGGTGGAAGGGGGCGGTTCGGACGATTTCCGCACGGTCAAGACCATGCTGTACGACCGCCCCGAGCTGATGCGCCATGTCCTGCAAACGAATGCGATCGCGGTCGCCGACTACCTGAATGCGCAGATCGCGGCAGGCGCACAGGCGGTGATGATCTTCGACACGTGGGGCGGTGTGCTGGCCGACGGTGCGTATCAGCAGTTCTCGCTGCATTACATGCGCGAAGTGTTACAGCGCCTGAAGCGCGAACATGACGGCGCACGCATTCCAGCGATTGTGTTTACCAAGGGCGGCGGCCTGTGGCTGGAACAAATTGCGGGCAGCGGAGCCGACGCGGTAGGCCTGGATTGGACCGTGAACCTTGGGACAGCGCGCGCAACAGTCGGCGATCGTGTCGCCTTGCAGGGAAATCTGGATCCGAACATCTTGTTTGCGCAGCCTGATCGCATACGGGCGCAGGTGGCGGCAGTGCTGGCTGCTTACGGCCACCACCGTCCGGGCAGCGGCCACGTGTTCAATCTGGGACATGGCATTTCGCAATTTACGCCGCCTGAATCAGTCGCCGCAATGGTCGACGCGGTGCGCGAATTGAGCCGCCCCTACCACGCGAGCGACTCGCATTCACATCGCGTGTAGGCAATTGCCCACATGGCATGTTGGCATCGCGGCAAACGGATTGCCGCGGAAAATCGTGTTTTGTCGCATGAAGAATGCAGCTTATGCACATGGCCACGCATTGTTGGGCGCATCAGCGTATTGTTGCAG
>DATMTZ010000360.1:0-5845 GCA_035563975.1 Oxalicibacterium sp.
GCTACACGGATAAATTCGACGATCCTAATTTACCCGGCGAAATACAGGTGACGATCAGCTTGAAGACGGTATCGTGCGGAACCGAAGTCAACATCGTGCAGGAAGGCATACCTGAAGTGATCCCGGTGGAGATGTGTTATCTCGGCTGGCAGGAATCGCTTATGCAACTCGCGACACTTGTCGAACCGGATATTCCAGGTTGAGCGATAAATCCCTAAAAAAAGCGACGCATTGCGTCGCTTTTTTTGTCTTCAATGCCTGCGTCGCGGGAGGCAGGCCGCCGGCCGAAACCTTGTCAGTCCCGCATGAGCAGAATGACTCATCAAGCCGCAGTCGTTTCGACCTGTGCCTGATCAATCAAGATCTGCTGGTCACCTGCTTTCATCGATGCCTGCAACGAAGGAATCGAACCTCCTGCGCGGTAAGTGAAACGCACGTAGAGTCGATCGCCAGTTTTCACATTGACGGGCTCGGTCAAAGGCAGCGACAGATAGTGGTTGAGCCAGTCGATCGTGGTGGACTGTTCCATCACGACCGACAAGACATTCTTGGTGACGAAGCGCAGCGCATTGACGGTGCCGTCGCGCTCGATGTTGAACGCGCCCTGCCATGAGATTTCTTCAGCAACCGGTTGCGTGAAATCGAGTACCGTGTAGACACTGGGCGCTGCCATTTCAACGGTATCGGCATGCAGGTGCGATGGATCGTGGAATTGAACGATCGGCGCGTAGAATCCCTTGAACGAATAATCCTGCTGCAAGGGCTGCACGGCCATGATCATCGCTTCGGGAATAAACTTCGGCAATGGTCCGCCAAATTTTCTCTGGTAACGCTCCTTGAACGCTTCGATCACCTGCACCTGCTTCTCTCGCACCATCGCGGTGTGGATCATTTCGCAGATCACGACGTCGACCGGTTCCGGCGGCAGGTAGTCGAAGGCATCACCCTGCACGACATTGACCTTGTGGCCGTTCGGATTCATCGCCAGGAAGCGCTTTGCCTCGCGCACCAGGTCCGGGTTGTACTCGACGCTCCAGACCCGCGACGCTTTCGCGGCCGCGAACCAGGACAAGACCGCCGTTCCTGCGCCGAGCTCCAGCACCCGGGCGCCCGGGAAAACCGCATAGTCGATCGCTTCCTTGAATCCGGCCATGCGCCGTTCGTCCATCAGCATATTGTGATGGTAGTGCACGGGAATGAATTGTCCCAGGTAACTGCTTTCAAGTTCGCGTTCGGTCAGCATGCGGTGTTCCTTTCCGTCGCCGCTCAGGCGGATGGCGTGCGCGGCATGATTGCGCGCAGCAGATGATCATTATGAAGAAACCGAAAGAGGGCAAAATCGCAATGAAGGATTGCTTTCAGCCTCTGTTCACTTTTTAAGAACATATTAAGAATTTCACTGCCCGGCCCAGCGCGCCGGCACGGTCAACGTAGCCAAGCGCTTAAACTTGGATGCGTTACCTACAATTATGGAGAAACGGCATGGCAAAGCTTCGTGTACAGAGCTTCGCGATTTCCATTGACGGATATAGCGCGGGACCAAATCAGGATATGCAGAATCCGCTGGGTGTCGGCGGGGTCGATTTGATGGAATGGTTTTTCCATACGAAGATGTGGCGCAACATGCATGGCCAGGAGGGCGGCGAAACAGGCGTGGACAACGAGGTTGCCGCACAGGGGTTTGTCGGTATCGGCGCATGGATCTTGGGGCGCAACATGTTCGGCCCCGTCCGTGGGCCGTGGCCGGATGAGAGCTGGAAGGGCTGGTGGGGCGACGAGCCGCCTTATCATGTGCCGGTCTTCGTGTTGACGCATCATGCGCGGCCGTCGCTGACGATGGCGGGCGGCACGGTATTCCACTTTGTCACCGGAGGCATACAGGAGGCGCTGGATCGCGCGAAGTCGGCGGCGGGCGGCCTGGATGTGCGCCTGGGTGGAGGCGTGGCGACAATCCGCGAATATCTGCGTGCCGGTCTGATCGATGAACTGCATCTTGCCGTGCGGCCGGTCGTGCTCGGTTCCGGCGAAAATCTGTTGAAGGACGTCGATCTGCGCGCCTTGGGATACGATTGCATACGACATGTAGCAGGAGAACGCGCCATGCACGTTTTTCTGAGCAAGCAGTAGGGTGATCTGCAGCAGCGCTCAAAAAAGCTGCTGGAGCGCGAGCAAATCCGTGTTGTCCCGCTCTAAGCCTGTATGGCAATCAGGAGTGAAGCGGGGGACATGGTGGAACGCTATAAAAGATTGAGCGGAGATTCCGGCGTCGTTGCCTACGAAATCGGCGATGGATCGATTATGGTTCTGTTCGACAACGGATGGCATTATCTGTACACCAGGCGATCGGCGGGAGCTGCCAATATTGCGCAGATGCACCGCCTGGCCCGAGCCGGGAGAGGCCTCAGCACGTTCATCAGCCAGTCCGTTCATGACCGCTATGAGTGCAAATGGCAGTAGCAACGCGTGGAGTCACGCCGAATAACAACATTGAGGTGTTTATGACGACAGCCAGACCGTTCTTCATGTTCCAGGACGGTGTCGCGCAGGCGGCACTGGATTTGTACTTCGATACTTTCCCTGGCTCCCGCATGGTAAGCGCCGAGCGCTACGCAGAAGGCGAAGCCGGCCCCGCGGGCACGATCAAGGTTGCGGTATTCATGCTCTGCGGGCGCGAATTCATGTGCTCGGATAGCCCGGTCAGACATCAATTCTCCTTTACGCCTTCCAGCTCTACTTTCGTCGAGTTTGATTCGGCAGCCGAGCTGGAGCGCGTATTTTCAGTCCTGTCTGCGGGTGGACAGGTGTTGATGCCGTTGGATAATTACGGTTTCAGTCAGCGCTTCGGTTGGGTAAACGACAGGTTTGGCCTGTCGTGGCAGCTCAACCTTGCGAGTTGACTTCATTCATCCACTCTTCCATTCCTCAGATCATGAGCAAATCGAGTAGCGACGCAAACGCATCCAAACTGGTCGACAAGAAGATCGCAAGCCTCCAGGACTGGCGTCGTCGCACATTGGACCGGATACGCGCGCTCATTCTCGAAGCAGATCCGGAAGTCGTCGAAGAATGCAAATGGGTCAAGCCCACCAATCCATCCGGCGTGCCGGTGTGGTCGCACAACGGCATTATCTGCACAGGCGAGTCGTATAAGGAAAAAGTGAAGCTGACGTTCATGAAGGGAGCTTCACTGAAAGATCCATCCAGGCTCTTCAATGCAAGTCTTGACGGCAACGCAAGGCGCGCGATTGATATTGGCGAGGGTGACGAGATCGATGCAGATGCGTTCAAAGAACTTGTCCGCGCTGCGATTGCGCTGAACACAGCCACCGGAAAGGCAAAGCGAACGAAGTGAGGCAGCGCGACGGAAAACGACTGTGCGGTGTCACCGGCATGCCGATGCCATTCGGCGAATGGAGAATTGACTCCGATACATGCGTCTATCCAAACCACCAGCGATCCCACTGCTGTACAAGCTGGGCAAGTCGGTCGTACCCGAGCTTGCGTGGATGCGCGCCGTCGTTGCTGAGCGCCTCGACTCGCCAATGTTCGTCGAGTAACAGCGGGTCGAATACGGACAGGTAAGGAATATCGAGCGCCTCCGCTTCGCGCGCGAACTGACGATCCAAAGCAGCAATGTTGATGTTCTGCGCATCGTCGGGCAGCGGCGGCGGTCCCACCATCAATACTGGAGCCTGGGCGGCAGCCTTTCTCAGTATTGCGCGGAAATTCGCAATACTTTCTTCTTCTTCTACGCGGCGCCTGCCGTTTTCGATCACGGTATCGTTGACGCCGAACGAAAATACGAGTCGGCGTTCGCTCTCTTCAGGAAGACGCGGCAGAGATTCCTGCAGCCAGCGAGCTGCGATGTCCCGGCTGGTGTTTCGGCGAATGCCAAGGTTGTAATACGTGAGTGCGGTTCCATTCGCCGCCGCATGCTGTGCAAGTCGGCCCGCCCAGCCGAGACAAAGCGGGTCGCCGCAGCCCTGCACAAAGGAATCGCCGATAAAGCAGATGCGATGATCGGCAGCAACGGGAAACGGCATATGCTTAAATCAATTGATGTAGCTGCGAGCGACCTCGAACCGCTTGGCCCAATATCTGTTGCTCATCCGGTCGATCCGCACCTTGCCATTGGTAGACGGTGCGTGAACGAACCTGCCATCGCCGATGTAAATGCCAACATGCGAGAACGGCCGGCCCAGCGTGTTGAAGAACACCAGGTCGCCCGGCTGCAATGCTTCCTTGTCGATTTCCTTGCCGCGTTTCGCGATGTCGGCTGCGCTGCCGGACACGTGGATGCCCGCGGCTTCGCGGAATACATAAGCCACCATGCCGCTGCAGTCGAATCCCGCTTCCGGATTTTTGCCGCCGAAGCGATAGCCGGTGTCGATCATTCCCAGCGCAAAGAAGGTGATGTCGTTGCGCTTGGATAGCGCCTGCGCGGATTCCAGAGGCGGTTGCGTGCCGACGGCGCCCATGTCGGGGGCCGTCGTGCTGCAGGCGGATAGAAGCAGTGCGACAACACCGGCGCATAGCGCTGCGCGGACGCGGCTGGATGCGAAGACTGTCATTGCCCGCGACAGCTGATTACGAACCGAGATCGGTCAGCACGCCGGACAGCATGGCGATCATCTGGTCGATCTCCTCGGTTGTCACGTTCAGCGAAGGCATGAAGCGCAGCAGATCCGGGCGCGGCGAATTGAGCAGCAGGCCAACCGGTGCGAGAACGCGCGCGCGCTCGACAATCTGCGTGCCGATGTCCTTGCCGAGGCGCAGCGCGCGCAACAGGCCTTCGCCGCGCTCGCCGGCCAGGCCGTGCTTGTCGCTCAGCCTGGTCAGCTCGCGGCTCAGGTGCTCGCCCTTGTCCTTCACCGATTGCAGGAAGCCGGGCGCCAGCAGCGTCTTGGCGACGGCAGCGCCCACCGCCGTCATCAGCGGATTGCCGTTGTAGGTGCCGCCCTGTTCGCCGGCTTCGAAGCAGGCGACTTCCTCGCGGGCCAGCATGGCCGCCAGCGGCACGCCGCCACCGATGCCTTTGCCGAGCGTCATGATGTCGGGCTCGATGCCGGACAGCTGATAGGCGAACATCTCGCCGGTGCGGCCCATGCCGGTCTGCACTTCATCGACGATCAGCAGCAGATTGTTTTTCTTCGTCAGCGCGCGCAGCGCCTGCATGAATTCGCGCGTGGCGGGAATCACGCCGGCTTCGCCCTGCACCGGTTCCAGCATCACGGCGACGGTCTTGTCGGTGATCAGGTTTTCGACGCTGACGATGTCGTTCAGGGTCGCTTTCGGGAAGCCTGGCACCTGCGGCGCGAAGATCGTGTCCCAGCCGGCCTTGCCGCTGGCCGACATGGCGGCGATCGTGCGGCCGTGGAAGCTGTGGTCGAAGGTGATGATTTCGTAGCGGTTTTCGCCGGCCGCGTTCTTGTTCATCTTGCCCCACTTGCGCGCCAGCTTGAATGCGCCTTCGTTCGCTTCCGCGCCGCTGTTGGCGAAGAATACGCGGTCGAAACACGAATTGTCGGTCAGCAGCGTGGCCAGTTCGATCGACGGCTCGTTGTAGAAGGCCGGCGAGGGGTTGATCAGTTTTTTCGACTGCGCGACCAGTGCATCCTGGATGCATTGCGGCGAGTGGCCAAGGCAATTGACGGCCCAGCCCTGCAGGTAGTCGAGATAGCGTTTGCCGGTATGGTCGGTCAGCCACATGCCCTGGCCTTCGACGCAGACGGGCGGCGGGCGATTGGTGATGTACATCAGTTTGTCGACTTCGTACTGGCTGAATTCCATGGCGGCTCCTGGAGAGATGTCGTATTCGGTATTGATAAAAAAAAAGCCACAGGGT
>DATMTZ010000361.1:0-3684 GCA_035563975.1 Oxalicibacterium sp.
TCGATCGAATTCGACAGCCACAGCGTCGGCACCCGGTTCTGTTCCAGCGTCCGGTTCAACCACGCTTTGCGCCGCTGTGCGGTGCTCTTGTGACCAAACAGGTTGCTGCTGTCGCCAAACACATCTTCGACTTCGTCGAACAGCAGCATCGCCTGGCGCCGGTCGAAAAAGCTCTGGGCGGCGCGGTAAGCGCGCAGACGGCGTTCGCCGTTGACGGGGTCACCGTCCTCATCCTCACTGGCGACCTCGAACAATTCACAACCCAATGCGGCCGCCAGTGCCCGCGCCAATTCGCTTTTGCCGGTGCCGGGCGCGCCGTATACGAAGATATTGACGCCTTGACGGTTGGTGGTAATCGCCTGGGTCAGGTAAGGCTTCAAAATCGCCAGGGCGCTGTCGAGATGGGGAAAGTCGGTCAACGCCAGGCGCGCCGGCAGGCTGGGCGCCACCGTATCGCGCAGCAGCGCGATCGGATCCGTTTCGGATGCCAGGATCGAATCAGCGAACTGATCCGAGAGCAGGTCGAGCTTACTGGTCAGTACGGCATTTCGACTGCGGTCGATGCTGAGCAAACCCGAGCGCGCCAGCACGCCATGCATGCCGAGCGCTGCGCGCGCATCTTGCATCGGCAGCTCGAGCACCACCGAAAGTACATCGCAGACGGCGGTCGAGGACAGCACGCCCAAGGTGTCGGCTGCCTTGTCGAGCTCGCGCTCGCGGTGCAGCAGGGTGGCAAATGCGAGGATGCGGCATTCGGCATCGGACATGCCGACCAGGTTGGCCAGGCGGGCTATATTCGCGTGCAGAATCGCGGGCAGCGCTTTGTCCGCGTGACGCTCAGCTTGCCGATGCATGTCGCGCAGGCTTGCGCGCACGACCGCTGCATCGAAGTCGCGGTCTTCCGGGTCCACCCATTCATGGAAGCCGAGCGCGCGCGCCAGGCTATCATCGGAAAAGCCGCGGACACCGATGAAGTCGCGATGACCGGCGAGCGGAATCAGCATGCGCAGCATCCAGAGCAGGGTGCTCGACACGACGTCGGCGTGGGTGGGGTGTTCAGATCGTGCGCTATGGCGGCGTTGTTTCATGCATTCCCTCCTGTAATGCCGCCATTGTCCCGATTGAGGCGACAAGCCTTGTCGCAAACTGCCATCGAGGGGATCAACAGGCCACGCCCAATGCGTTAAGCTTCACGTCATCGTTCATGACAGGAGAAACAGTGTCGCAATCTACCCTCTACCGCGCGCAACTGCGAAGCAAACTGCAAACGGGCGTGACGATCTCGCGTTCTAATGGTCGGCGCCTGCCTTCGAATGTCCCTTTTGCCGTCGATAACGTCTGGGAGTACACGCGCCCGGACACGATGCCGTCGCGTCGGCACAGCGTGTATGCAAGCCCGACGCCGGCACTGGCGCTTGGTGGTGCGAGTCAAGGTAGCGCCAGTCGCGACGATTATGTCGTCTGCCGCCTGGAGCTCGTCGGCACCCCGCGCTTGCTGCAGATCGAGGTCGAGGATGCGCGCCAACACCGTGATGTGGAGGCGGTACAAAGGGAGATTTTGCGTCGACTGCGCGTGGATGACTGGGCGCAGGCGCCGCTGGAACGCAAGCTGGCGCTGGCACCGCTGTTTTTGCCGGGCGTAACGCGCGCCGAGATGCAGCAGGCGGTACAACACCATGCGCTGTTGGCGGAGGTCGTCCACGGCGCCGCAGCGCAGGTAACTCTCTGGACGGCGCCGCCGGCGCCGAACGCGCATGGCGAGATTTTCTTTGAGTTGGATGCGGGGCAGGGCTACGTGCTGCACCCGCTCGACTAAGAGCGCCTATGCGCGTTCTTGGCAGCGTAGCAGGAAGGCGTCAAACAGCTTAGGCAGTAGGGGAATCCGGGCGTTGAGCCGGTGGTCGCCCTGCACGAGGTGTAGGGTGCGGCCACGCTCGCGCGCGAAGCGGATCGCGTTTGCAAGGGATAATTTCGACGTCCCAGCCATGCACGATCTCAGTCCGTTCGGCGGGCACCATAGGATCCTGGCTTGGGTAGCCCGGGACGTAGACCGCTGGCGCCAGCAAGAGCACGCCGCGGGCGTTCAAGCATGCCGCCGCTTCTGCGGCGACCCAGCCTCCCATGCTCGAGCCCATTAGCGGCAACGAGCCCTGTCTGTTGACGTAGGCGTCGAGTAGTTGCTCCAGCCGGACCGCCGGATCAGTGGTGTGGGAGTAGTCAAGACTTTCGGTGCTCCAGCCGCGCGCGCGACCGTCGCCAAGGCGGCAATTTGGCTGCCGCCCGGGCCACTTTCCTTTCAGTGCATGAAGTGCACTAGTTCTTGTGTCATCAGGCTTCCTCCTTAGCGGTAAGTGATCAGCGAAGCCAGAAAATTGCCAGTGCCAACCAGGTGATAACGGGCGTCGCGCGTGCTGTCGGTGCGAGGATCGTAATAGCCAACGATATGGTACCGCGCGTCCCGGCCGGTCTGTTTGCCATCGGCAGCGGTGTCGATATAGCCGATCGTGTGATACCGCCCGTCGGTCAAAGTTTGCCTGTTCATGCGCATTCTCCTTGTCATTGAAAACGTCCTTTAGCTTTACGTAGTGCCGCGACAAACTACGTCGCTAAGCTGCATGCGACGCAGGCTGTCGCCTGATTTCGGTAGGCTTGGCCCGTATAATTCAATAAGGAGATACATGGACGAGGTGTTCTTGGCGGATCAAGGATTTATGTTGGTCCCTGGCGGGCAGGCCGGCGCGGACCGCGCGGGCCTCGATTGGGCGATCGAGAACGGGATACGTTACGGTGGTTGGTGCCCGCGCGGGCGCAAGGCAGAAGACGGCGTGTTCGCCGGTTGCTACCTGTTGCAGGAAACCCCGACTGCCAACTACCTTCAACGCACCGAGTGGAATGTGCGTGACAGTGACGCGACCCTGATTTTTACCTTGAGTGACAAACTCGACGGCGGTTCAAAATGCACCGGCGAGTTCGCTGACAAAATGGGTAAGCCATGGCTACACGTGCGTCCCGGAGTGCATCCTAAATTCGTGGCCCGCTTCTTGACGCGCTTCGCAGTAAAAACCTTGAATGTGGCTGGCAAACGCGAATCGAGCGCACCTGGGATCGGTGCGCTTGTACGTGAGGTGCTCACGCACGGCATATCGAAACGAGAAGGCGAAGACGTGTGAGCCGCCAGGCCATGCATGTGGACCGAACTGATGCTTCTGGTGGAGCAAGGTTGCTGGCGCGAGGCTAGTATGTATGCGATTGGAGCAAGTCGGTATTAATGCGGTCAAGTAGCGCAATTGGCAGTAGCAGTACGCTTAACGCTCTTGCCACCGTTGAAGCTATCGGGATCTCGTAACTATTTTTAGGTACACACTTAGGTACACGAAAGGCGTGAATAGTGCTGAGAATGCAGATTTTATATGGTCTCGTTTTAGACTTTCAACATTCTGTATCGGCCGACAATGAGCCCGCTCCGGCGGGTTTTTTTACGCCTGTCGTGTGTGATTGTGTGTGCAAATTCGGCCAATAAAACTTGCTAACATGGCGTCCGCCGCAGCTGCCGAAAGACCCGCTTGCCCATTCCCGCCCTGCCGCCCGAACCGCCCGCCGGCGCCATCGCCTGGCTGTGGAGAGACGCGCCCGTCCCCGCGTTCTCGCGCACTACTGTCGCCGTGGTCGACCGCCATATCTGGC
>DATMTZ010000362.1:0-3710 GCA_035563975.1 Oxalicibacterium sp.
GTATTGCCTGCATTGCCCGGAACTCGCCGCGCCCTTCGTCGGCTTCTGGTATGTGCTGGGCATGCTGATCCCCACTGCGGCGGGCGCGCTGCTCGGACCGCGCGTACTGCGCTGGTAGCGCCCGGCGTACGGGCCGCTGCGCCGGTTCAACGCACGATCTGACGTATCATCGGCGGCTCGCCATCCATCTGCCCGCCATGTATCAGCTCGCCGCGCCCGTCAGCGCCGAAATCGAAATCAAGAAAAGCCGCTTCATCGGCCAGCTGCATCCGCTCACGACGCGCGCGGAAGCGCTCGCCACGCTGGCTGCCTTGCGCGCGCAGCATCCGAACGCGGTGCATTTCTGCTGGGCGCTGCTGTGCGACGGCGACTCGGGACTGGACGACGACGGCGAGCCTTCAGGCACGGCGGCGCGGCCGATGTACAACGTGCTGGTGCACAAGGAGCTGTTCAATGTGCTGGCCGTCGTCGTGCGCTACTGGGGCGGCGTCAAGCTCGGCGCCGGCGGACTGACGCGCGCCTATGGACAGGCGATTTCGGAAGCAGCGAAGCTGGCGCACTTGCTGCCGGTGGAAGCAATGTGCGAGCGTCGCGCCGTGCTGCCGTTTGCGGAGGAATCGACGCTGCGACGGCTGTGCGAGCAGCACGGCATCATCGTGCTCGATGCACAATACGGCGAATCAGTGACACTACTGCTGAGGATGAAAGCGAATCAGGCGGAAGCGTTCTGCATAGAGGCGATCAACCTATTGCGCGGAAATATCCGCTTCGTGTCGCTCGATTAATTGCGGGGGACAGTAAGGCACCTGGATTCCTGCACGGTGCACTGCACTCAAATCATCTCCAGCGGCTCCGGCCCGTCCGGCGGCGGAAACGCGTTGTCGAGCTCGATGAAATCTTCTTCCGCCAGTTTCAACTGCAGTGCCGCGTGGTTGTCGCGCACGTGCGCCGGCGACGATGCCTTCGGAATCGCGATCACGCCCTGCTGCCGCAGCACCCAGGCCAGCGCCACCTGCGCGGGCGTCGCGCCGTGGCGCTCGGCGATGTCCTGCACTTCCGGATAGTGCGCGAGCCTCCCTTGCTCGATCGGCGAATACGCCATCAGCGGCAGGCCGCGCTTCTGCGATTGCGGCAGCAAGTCGTATTCGATGCCGCGGCGCGTGATGTTGTACAGCACCTGGTTGGTCGACACCGCGTCGCCGCCTGGCGAAGCAAGCAATTCCTTCATGTCGCGCACGTCCATGTTGCTCACGCCCCAGTGACGAATCTTGCCCGCGCTCTGCAGCGCTTCGAAGGCGCCGATAGTTTCGGCGAACGGCACGCGGCCGCGCCAGTGAAGCAGGTACAGATCGATGCGGTCGGTGCCGAGGCGGCGCAGGCTGTTCTCGCAGGCGGCGATGGTGCCGGCGCGCGACGCATTGCTGGGCAGCACCTTGGTGACGAGAAACACTTCATCGCGGCGGCCGGCGATCGCTTCGCCGACCAGGCGTTCCGACGCGCCATTGCCGTACATCTCGGCGGTGTCGACCAGCGTCATGCCCAGATCGAGGCCGAGGCGCAGCGCGGCGATTTCGTCGGCGCGGTGGCGCGTATCGTCGCCCATGTACCAGGTACCCTGGCCGAGGACAGGAACCGACTGGCCGGATGGAAGTGTCGTAGTGCGCATAGAATGGTGCCTTTCCTTGCTGCTGCGCCGCCGTCTGTTGCAACCCGTGGCCGGCATGTTGTGGAATTTTCATTATACGTAAATGACCTCGCGCGCCGCGCATTCGCGCCGGTTGCCATCACGACCATGACTCTGTCCTCCCGCCCGCTTCCGACCGACACGCTGACCACCTGCCGCCCCGACACCATGCAATGGGTGGATTGGGCCATGCCGGGTGCGCAATTCAAGCTGCTGCACGCCGATGCCCTCACTGGCCGTTTCACGCTGCTGATCAAGTTCGAAGCCGGTGCAGCCGCGCCGATTCATCGTCACGTCGGCGCAGTGGAAGGCTACATGCTGGAAGGCGGTTTCCATTACAAGGACGATCCGGACACGCGCTTCGATGCCGGCAGCTATCTGTTTGAAAAGGAAGGCGCGGTGCACCAGCCGGTCAGTCCGAATGGCGGCGTGATGTTTGCCATTTTCCATGGACCGGTCGAAGGCCTGGATGACAATGGCGAGGTGATCGGCCGCATCCACTGGAAGTGGCACGTGGAAAAATGGAATGCCGCGGGCAACCATTACATACCGGACGGCATATCGTCGACACGCTGATCCCGGCGTCGGCGATTTGTCGTCGAATGGACCGCAACGCACCGTATAATGCCGCCGCATCAGGCCGGCTTCGGCCTGCTCTAAACCCGTCGCGCGCAAGCGCGGTCTACGCCGGAATCCCATGCGTACCTTCCCGGAAAAATTTCGCCTGCTGGCCTGGGTCAGCATCCTGCTGGTCGCCGGTTTTCTGAGCACGATACTCGCGAGCTATTTCGTCTCGCGTGAAGCGATACGCCAGAGCGTCGCCGAACAGGCACTGCCGCTGACCAGCGACAACATCTATTCCGAGATACAAAAGGACGTCCTGCGGCCGGTCTTCATCTCGTCGCTGATGGCGAGTGATACCTTTTTGCGCGACTGGATGCTGGGCGGCGAGACCGATGTAGAGAAGATCGCCCGCTACCTGAAGCAGGTCAAGGATAAATATCACACGGTCAGCAGCTTTCTCGTCTCCGACAAGACACAGCGCTACTACTACCCGGACGGCGTGTTGAAGACGGTCAGCGAGACGGAACCCCGCGACGTGTGGTTCTACCGCGTGCGAAACATGAAGGCGGACTACGAAACCAATGTCGATATCGACATGGCGAACCGCGACACGATGACCGTGTTCATCAACCACCGCGTGTTTGACTACGACGGCAATTTCATCGGCGCCACCGGCGTCGGCCTCACGCTCGATACGGTCTCCACGCTGCTGGACAGCTACCAGCACCGCTTCCGTCGCAATATCTACTTTGCGGACGCAAAGGGCGTGGTGAAGATGACCGGCAAGTCGATGCGCGATGTGCATGGCGCAATTACCGACCTGCCCGGCGTGTCGTCGATCGCGGCACAGATTCTGAACAACAGCCCGGTGCCGACCGAGCTGGAATACCGGCGCGCCGGCGCGACCATCCTGCTGAGCTCGCGCTTCATCCCGGAACTGGACTGGTACCTGATCGTCGAGCAGGACATCACCGACGTAGTGAAGCCGATTCGGCGCGTCTTTTACATCAACATCGCGGTCAGCGCCATCATCACGCTGCTGGTGCTTGCGTTGACGCTGTTCGCCATCAACCGCTACCAGCGCCAACTCGAAACAGTGGCCGGCACCGATCCGCTGACCGGGCTGCTGAACCGGCAGGCATTCGAATTCGTGTTCCAGCAAGCCATGCTCGACAGCGAACGCCGCGGCAGCCCCCTGAGCACGGTGCTGTTCGACATCGATCATTTCAAGATGGTCAACGACAACTACGGCCACCTGGCCGGGGATCGCATCCTGCGCCAGATTGCCGACATCGTGCGGCAGACGCTGCGCGAAAGCGATATCGTCACGCGCTGGGGCGGCGAGGAATTCCTGGTGCTGCTGAAGGATTGTCCACTGTCGCAGGCAGCCATGATCGCGGAAAAACTGCGGCGCGCAGTCTCCGAGCATACATTCGTGCTGCCGGCCGGCACGCTGATGCTG
>DATMTZ010000363.1:0-6312 GCA_035563975.1 Oxalicibacterium sp.
GAAGCGAGCCAGCTGCTCACCAGCGGCAGCGTCGACATGCGGCGGCAGGAAGTGGACCTGCACGGGCGCGTGCGGGCAAGGGGCGGCGTCAGTCTCGGCATCTCGACCTTTGCCGGCGACGTGAAGATCGTCGGCAAGATCGCCAAGCCGCAATTGAACCTCGACGAGGCAGGCATCGGCGGTGCGATCGCGCGCATCGGCGCGGCGATCCTGACCAGCGGCGTCAGCATCGTTGCGACCGCGATATGGGACGGCGCGAACCCGGAATCCGATCCCTGCCAGCTGGTGTTTTCGGCAAAGGGAAAGAAAGCGGCAGGGCAAAAATGATGCGGCGAGGCATGCTTATATGTCTTAATGGAAAACCAAGCCGTCAGCCGTTATGATGGCGGAATTTTGTTTTGAGCGGGGGTGCCATGGCCACGGTGGAAGAGATCGTCAGCCGGCAGAAGGTCGGCGCGCAGTTTGTCATTTCGGCGCAAATGCTGCGTCTGACGACCGAGGAATTCGACACGCTGGTGCAGAGCTGGCTACAGCACGGGCCGCCCGGCTTTGCGTTGACCGCGATGCCGCACCGCAAGGTCGTCGACGGCGAATTCTTTATCGACCGCGTCACCGCGATCAGGACATCCAACATATGAGCATGCGGAACAAAAACCGCCACGTGCGGATTCGCACTGGACGAATCCGTACAGGCGGTTACAATCCATCACCTTTCAACCCTCACTGTAACGGCTGATCATCGTGACCAATCGTCTTCCCGTGCTGCCGCAATACCTGTTGCCGAAACGCGCGCTGACCGCGTTCGCCGGCAAGGTGGCCGGCGCAAAAGCGGGCAGGATCACCACCGGTCTGATCCGCTGGTTCGTCGGCAAGTACGGCGTCGACATGAACGAAGCTGCCAATCCGGACATCACGAGCTACGCCAGCTTCAACGAATTCTTCACGCGCGCGCTGGGCGAGGGTGCGCGGCCGCTGGCCGACGCCGATTTCATCTGCCCGGTGGACGGCGCCATCAGCCAGTTCGGCACGATAGAAAAGGACCAGATCATCCAGGCCAAAGGCCACAGCTACACGACCACCGCGCTGGTTGGCGGCGACCCGGAACTGGCGCGGCGTTTCGAGCACGGCGGTTTCGCCACGCTGTACCTGAGCCCGCGCGACTATCATCGCATCCACATGCCCTGCGACGGCCGGTTGACGCGCATGATCTACGTGCCGGGCGATCTGTTTTCCGTGAACCCCACCACCGCGCGCGGCGTGCCGAACCTGTTCGCGCGCAACGAGCGCGTCGTGTGCGTGTTCGAAGGCGAATACGGACCGTTCATCCTGACGCTGGTCGGCGCCACCATCGTCGGCAGCATCGCCACGGTGTGGCACGGCGTGGTCAACGCCTCGCGCTACAACAACCTGCGCGAATGGCACTACGGCGATCAGCGCATCGAATTGAAGAAGGGCGAGGAGATGGGGCGCTTCCTGCTGGGGTCGACCGTGGTGCTGCTTTTTCCGCAGGACGTGCTGGATTTCAATCCGGAATGGCTGGCCGCGCGCGCAGTGCGTTTCGGCGAACCGATGGGCACGCGCGCCGGCAAGGGACGAAGCGCTTAAGGCCGTCCAGGACGCGGTTTGGAACGTGCCTGAAAGTTTGGATCGTCTTTCAGTTCCGGATCGGCTGGCGTGTTCCTCGTTTCCTTCGTGTCCTTCATTTGCGGATTGCCGATTTTTTCCACTTCCTTCTGCGTATCGTGCTCGCCCGGCTTCTTTTCGCCGCTGCCGATATCGGCTTCATGCATGAAATGGTTTTCCTGACCTGACATTGCGTGCTCCTGACTGGATGATCAAGCTTGTTTGACTGGCGACATGCGCGAAAATTCGGACGATCTTGCAATTGCCGCGGCGCATCACCATCTGCAATGCAAGACAGCATGCAGCCTGCTATGCTGACGCGCATCCATCATCCGAAAGATCTTCCATGACCCACCTGTTCGACCTGATCAGAGAATACGGGCTGCTGTTCGTGTTCGGCAACGTGCTGATCGAACAAATGGGTGCGCCTGTGCCGGCCTATCCGACGCTGGTGCTGACCGGCGCGATGCTGTCCTATGGCCAGTATTCGGCACCGGCGCTATTCCTGACAGCGGTTTTCGCCGCGCTGATCGCCGATTTCGGCTGGTATTGGGCCGGCCGCAAGTTCGGCGGACGCGTGATGGCACGCCTGTGCCGCATTTCGCTGTCGCCCGACTCCTGCGTGCGGCAGACCGAGGGCTTCTATGTGCGCTGGGGCGCGTCCTCGCTGCTGGTCGCCAAGTTCATCCCCGGTTTTGCTTCCGTCGCCAGCGCGCTGGCCGGCGCGATCGGCACGAAGTCGGGGCGCTTCATTTTTTTCGACGCGCTCGGCGCCGCGCTGTGGTGCGGTTCGGCGATTTTCCTCGGTTCGCTGTTCAGCTCGGCGATCGATGATTTGCTGGCGATCCTGGAGAATCTCGGCAAATGGGGCGTGATGCTGGTCGCGCTGGCCTTTGCCGTCTACCTGGCGAAGAAGTGGTATCAGCGGCACGCCTTCCTGCGCGACCTGCGCATGGCGCGCATCACCGTCGACGAACTGGACCAGTTGCTGAAGCAGGAAAAGCCGCCGACCATCATCGACGTGCGTTCCGAAGTGGCACGGCAGGGCGGCCCTGTCCCGGGCGGCCGCATTCCCGGCGCGCTGGTGATGTCGGACGACGACCTGAGCGCGCTCGTGATCAACGACGATACCAATACCGAGGTGGTGGTCTATTGCGCTTGCCCCAACGAGGCATCGGCGGCGCGCATCGCGAAGAAACTGATGCGGCGCGGCTACACCCGCGTACGGCCGTTGACCGGCGGCATCGATGCCTGGGTTGCAGCGGGGTACGCAATCGATGAATAATGGCTGCCGCCGCCCCGCGCCTGCCATCCGCTTATTCGCTTCCTCATGCTGATTCTCTTCCTCAAAGCCGCATTCCTGATCCCGATTACGCTGTTGCCGATTCTCGATCCCTTCGGCAACGTGCCGCTGTTCGCCAACTTGTCGCGCAACATGACGCGGCAAGCCGAAGCACGGCTGGCGCGCCAGGTGGCGATCAATTGCTGGTTCATGCTGCTTGGCGCGATGTTCATCGGCTCGCATGTGCTGATGTTCTTCGGCATCTCGCTGCCTATCGTCCGCATCGGTGGCGGCATTCTGGTAGCGGCTACCGGCTGGCGATTGCTGCACGACGAGGGACAGAACGCGATTCGCGCCGAAGTGGCGACCGAAGAGGCGTGGTCGGATGAAGAATTCAAGATGCGCAGCTTTTACCCGATCAGCTTTCCGCTGACGGTCGGGCCCGGTTCGATCGCGGCGTCCATCACGCTGGGCGCCAACACGCCGACCCGTATTGTCGACTGGGCGATCTCGGTGGGCGCTGCGGCGATCGGCGTTGCGATCACGGCGCTCGTTATCTACCTCTGCTATCGCTATGCGAACAAGGTCGTGTCGCTGCTCGGCACGCTCGGGACCATGGTGCTGTTGCGCCTGTCGGCTTTCATCCTGATGTGCATCGGCATCGAGATCCTGTGGCACGGCGTGGTCGACCTGCTGCGCGAAGCGGGCGTGGCAATCGGTTAATCCAGCGGCGCCTATCAGCCGGGCAGACGGATCTCGAAGCGCACCTTGTCCTCCGCGCTGTGCACGTCGATCGTGCCGCCGTGTCCCTTGACGATCTCGTTGACGATGTAGAGACCGAGACCCAGACCGGTCGGATTGCGCGTGTTGCGTTGCGCAGAAAACTTGAAGGGATTGAACAGCCCGGGCAGGCGTGCGGCATCGATCGCCTTGCCGTGATTGGTCACCGAGATAAGCAGCATGTCCGGTTCATGCGCGGCATGCACATGGACCGGCTTGTCTGCGGCGCCGTGATGGCGTGCGTTGCTCAACAGATTCGACACGGCCTGCGTCACGCGATCCGGATCAACGCGAACCGTGCCTTCTATGCGGCAGTCCAGTGCCAGCTGCAGGCCGGGGTGTGCTGTCGTCGTTTCGCGTACGAGGTCGTGCAGCAGCGCGCAGACGTCGGTCGGCACCGGCGTGATTTCCAGGCCCGCGCCTTTCTGGATGCGGCTGACGTCGAGCACCTGTGAAATCAAGCGCTTCATCCTTGCGCTGGAAGTGACGATACGCCTGCCGAGATTGGCGCCCGGCTGGTCTTCCTGATTCTGTTTTTCGAGCACCTGCGCTGCCATCATGATGGCCTGCAGAGGATCGCGCAAATCGTGTCCGAGCATCGCAAACAACGTGTCGCGCGCACGTTCGGACAGCGTGCTCTTCGCCAGCGCGATCTCCTGCATATCGGTGCGGAAGCGCGTGGCGATCTCGATTTCGCTCTGCAGCCAGGCGTTGCTCTTTCCCTTGACCTCCTGCTGCCATTCGGCGAACGAACCGCGCGGCGTGAGGCGTGGGCCGAGCGGCCCGGTGGTGTACACCTTTTCGGGATTGCCGGCCCATCGCACTTTCTCGATCTGCTCCTCGCGAAACCACAGTGCATAGCCCGCGCGTTCACGATGAAAGCGCACCGCCAGAAGCCCGGGAAATCGTCCGCTTTCCGCTTGCAGCCCAGGCGCGTCGCGCAACAATGAATCGGTGCAGAAAACATCCGGCACGTTGTTTTCGTCCAGCCAGCCGATGAGGCGCGCCACGGCATCCGACGACGGAGATCTTTCCAGCGCAACCACGTCGCCGTCGATGCTGATGGCGCCGCCGTCGCAAGAAATCAGCTCGGTGAAGCGCGGATGCTTCTCCGTCAGGGATTGCAGCATGTCGCCGGATTGCATCGCCCGTTCCGTGATCAGCGTACGGGTAGCGGAAGAATATTCGATCGCGCGTATCTGGTCATGCGACTGCGTACGTTCTACCAGCACGCTGAGAACTTGCGACAGCAGCTGGCAGGACATGCGTACCGCGCGTGGCACCATGTAAGGCGACGTGTGATGGCAGGCGGCCATGCCCCACAGACGGCCATTGACGACGATCGAAATGCTCATCGAGGCCGCCACGCCCATGTTGCTCAGATATTCGACATGCACCGGCGACACGCTGCGCAGCACGCTGTGGCTGAGGTCAATCGACGCGCCGGTCAGCGGATTGATGTCCGGAAGCAGCGGCACCGGCGTATAGCCGACGTCAACGATCAGCCGCAAGGGGTTCAGCACGAACAGCCTGCGCGCCTGTGCCGGAATATCGCCGGCCGGATAACGTTGTCCGAGGAAGGATTCAAGATCGCTGCGCTTGCGTTCGGCGACCACCTCGCCGCTGTCGTCCGGCAGGAAACGGTAGGCCATCACGCGGTCGAAACCGGTGAGCGCGTGGATCTCCTGGACCGTGACGACGAGCAGATCGTCGATGTTCTGCTGGCGCTGGATGCGTTCCAGCGCGCGCTGCGTCAACAGCGGAAACGTGTCGAGCGACATCCCGGCATCACGGTACTGCTCGAATTCGACCAGCGTCAGACCATCGGATTTACTGAAAATGACATCGAATCTGCCGCCGGGCAGCGCGATGCCGAACAGATCCTCGTGATGCGCCTCGTTCTGCAGCGCCAGAAGAACAGCTGCACGAAGTTTGGGTTCGAGATGCGCATCGTTCAGCATGCCGCCCTGCGCCGGCAATGCGCAACCGAGCATGGCTGCATTCGCGCTGCAGGCGGCGAGCCGTGTATCGGGTGCAAATGCCAGCAGCACGCCATGCGGTTGAATCGAGCCTGGAATGTGTATGGGCTCGCGGTCGCAGTTGCTCAGGTCGAGCATCGTGTCGGCAGCGTTCATGCTGCACCTCGGAGGTGGAACCACGATTGCAGGCTTTCGAAAGTTTGCCGCGCAGCGTCGGACGCGGCAGCGATCGAGGATCCGTTATCGACATGCCGTTCCAGCGACGCGAGAAAACTGCGCCAGCGGACCGATACATCCTGCCCGTAACCTTCGAGCCAGCAGGCAGGCCAAGGCGCAAGCGCGGGCTTGAGTCGCTTCGCAAGCACTTGCCCGCCCAGTTGGGACCCTTCCAGTACGTACGCGATGCCGAAGCGCGCAGCCGGCGTTCGCAGGTCGAGCGCACAAGGCGCAAGCGGCAGAGCCGCAATCTCCGCCTCGCTGAGGCCGGCCGTGGAAAGATCCCGGCGCAACCATTCCTGCTTGTTGTCGCGCAGCCCGGCCTGCAGATCGGCAGGCCACTCGGCCTGCCACAGCGCGTTTTCAAAGGGTGACAGCCAGCCCCACATCGCTTCGATGAAAACCTGGTAATCGCGCTTTCCGGCATTCGGC
>DATMTZ010000364.1:0-8449 GCA_035563975.1 Oxalicibacterium sp.
ATCAGCGCAGTACGACATCATCCCGATGTGAACAGTCCCCCAATTCGGATGGCCATCATGGCAAAGAAAGAAGAGCTCGACCCGGAAACGCTGGCGCTGATCAACTGGTGCATCGAGGTGGAAGGGTTTCTCGTGGCCGGCGGCGCAACCGTGGAACAGGCGCAGGACCTTATCGAGGAACAGATCGAATGGTTCACCGACCAGTTCTACGATGGATTAACGCCCGAAGAGGCGGCAAAAGCCGCGCTCGCGTGAGCACCCGGACTCTCGAGCTCTGCCACATCGATTCCGAATGCGGCGCTCTGATCTGGCTGGGCGCTGACTAGATGCCTGGCAAGCCTGTAGCGCTTGCCAGGAACTTCGCTGCCCGCCGCGTCACTCAAACTATGCCGCACCGCTATCCAAATCGCTGAGCACCGCCGCAGGCGGCGCAACCGGGCGCAAGCCGTTGTGATCCAGTTGCGCATGGCGCTTGTTGGAGCCCAGCACCAGACGGCCCAGCGCGCTGCTCCAGTGCGGATTCCCGAAGTGATACAACGCGGTCGCACGCAGCTTATGCGGGTTGCACAATTCATTCGCATGCAGGCTGCGGTAGCCCCAGAACAGATAGGCGTTGCCTGGCACCAGCTTCACGGTCATCGGCTTCAGCCAGCGCCGCTTGACCGCGAACGCGGTCAGCTTCTGGCTGATCCTGTTATGCAGGATGCCCTTTTCGACGATGTTCACCAGCACATTGCGACGCACCGGCCGGATGTTCGGAAAACTGATCAGGTCGCCGCAATGCGCATCGCCGGTCGGGATGAACAGCGGCAGCAGCATCGTCACCAGCGTGGCGTCGAAATGATAGAAGTGCGATTCCTTCCAACCGCTTTTTCCTTGCAGGCAGCGGATGACGGGGAAAATGTTTTCCTCGTCGGACGCCGCCGCACCGGCGCCTGCGCGGTAAATGTCGGCGAGCAATTGCCGAAAGGCAGCGGACGCACCGAGGCTGCCCAGCAGACTACCCTCCATCGCCTCGACGCCGTGGATTGCAAAGAACTCGCGATCACGCTGACTCACTTCCTGCATCACATAGGTTCGCGCCTGCACCAACTGCTCGGACGTTAAAAAATCGTTCAGAACGGCGAAGCCGTTTTGTTCCATTTCCGATACGAGGGATGCAATGCCTTGCGCGTCGAGCGACGCGAAATTCGATGTGAAGTCCATTTGTTCTTCTGTTCGTTGAGCACAGAGCGATCGTGCTCTGCGGACGTGTCACTTTGCCTAGCTCCGACTATTGTCGGGCTCGAAAGGTTCAAACTCAGGCGAACAACGGGCTTTGATCGTTCGTGAAAGACGATGTTTTTCCGCGCAGAAAGGGCGCCATTCCTATCGCATGGCTACGGGGAAATAAGAGGGAGTGCAGAGAGGACGACGCAGCTTACGTCGCGTCGTTGGCGAACTGCAGCTTGTACAGGTTGGCATACACGCCATTGTGTTTCAGCAGCTCCTGGTGCGAACCGATCTCGGCAATCTCGCCCTCGACCAGGACCGCGATGCGGTCCGCGCGCTCGATCGTCGACAGGCGGTGCGCGATGACCAGCGTCGTGCGTCCGCGCATCAGTTCGTCGAGCGCAGCCTGGACCGCGCGCTCCGATTCCGAATCCAGCGCGGAGGTGGCTTCGTCGAGAATCAGGATCGGTGCGTCCTTGTAGATCGCGCGCGCAATCGCGAGCCGCTGACGCTGACCGCCGGACAAGCGGCTGCCGTTGTCGCCGACCATCGTATCCAGCCCTTCCGGCAAGCCGTTGATCACGTCTTCCAGATGCGCCGCCTTCGCGGCGGCGGCGACGCGCGCACGGTCCGGCTGCGGATCACCATAGGCGATGTTGGCGGCGACGGTATCGTCAAACAGCACGACATGCTGGCTGACCATGGCGATCTGCCGGCGCAGACTGGGCAGCGCGATCTCGGCGATCGAGACGCCGTCGAGGCGGATTTCACCTTCGGTCACCGGATAGAAACCCGGCACCAGGTTGACCAGCGTCGATTTGCCGCCGCCGGACATGCCGACAAAAGCGATCGTCTCGCCGGGCGTGATGCCGAGGTTGATATGGCGCAACGCGCGCTGCTGGTGCCCCGGATACGAAAAGCTCAGGTTGACGAAGTCGAGCCGGCCTTGCGCGCGTCCATCCAGCGTTTTTCCGTCCGTGCGCTCCGGCACTTCATCGATCAGGCCAAATACCGCTTCGGCCGCCGTCAATCCCTTCTGCAGCGGGCCGTTGACCTCGGCAATGCTTTTCAACGGTGCCAGCAGCATCAGCATCGCGGTGATGAAGGACACGAAGCCGCCGACCGTGGTCTGGTTGTGGCCGGACTGGATCAATGCGATCACGATCACGACCGCGACCGCGCAGGCCGCCATGATTTGCGTGATCGGCGTGGTGGCCGCCAGCGAACTGACCATGCGCATCGAATAGCTGCGCAACTTGTCGGCGCGCTTCTCGAAACGGTCCTGCTCGTATTGCTGGCCGCCGAAAATCTTGATGACCTGGTTGGCGCGCGTGGTTTCCTCCACCACTTGCGTCAGTTCGCCGTTGACGCGCTGGTATTCGCGCGTCAGGCGGCGCACGCGCTGGCCGGTCAGGCGCACAACGGTTGCGATCAGCGGCAGCAGCACCAGCGCCACCAGCGTCAGGCGCCAGTTCAGCCACAACAGGAAAGCCAGCAGGCCGAACACGGTCAGCGTGTCGCGGATCAGCGGCACCAGGATGCGCGTGATCATGTCGATCACCTGCTGCACCTCGAACATCATCGAATTGATCACGCGCCCGACCGAATGCGCCGCGTAGAAGCCCATCGGCAGATCGAGCATGCGGTTGAACATCTTTTGCCGCAGCGTGCTCAGCAGGCGCGACGTGATCCACGTCATCGTGTACGTCGTGGTGAAGGTCGAGATGCCGCGCAGCACGAAGATGCCGATGATCGCCACCGGCACCAGCCACAAGGAAAAGCCCGGCTTGCCGGTAAAGCCCTTGTCCAGCAGCACGCGCATCACGGCCGGAAACATTGGTTCGGTCGCGGCCGTCATGATCATGCCGAGCAGCGCCACCAGCAGGCGTTTCTTGTACGGGCCGAGCATGCCGAACAGGCGTTTCAGGTGCAGAGGAATCTTCATCAGGTGCGCTTCTCCTGATCACCGGCGGCGATCACTTTTTCTTTTCTATGCGTTTGGGCGTATTCAAGCGGATGCCGGCGCGCATGGCGCGCGCGTCATTCATAGGCAATCTGCACATTATTTTCGGAGTACAGGTCGATCAGCTTCTGCTTGATATTGTCGTCCGGGTTGATGCGCCATTGTTCCGGCAGGCACAACTCGGATTGCCCCAACCGGTTCTGATACTGGATCACGACCGGACTGCCGTCGGTGCGGGCCGCCGTCTGCAGCGTCGCCATCAGCGCATTGACGTCGGCGCTTGCCTGCAGCGACAGCTTCACGCATTTCGCATACTGGATGCGCGCGGCTGCGATGTCCATCACCTTGTCAGCCGTGATACGCAAGCCGCCCGAGAAGCGGTCTTCCGACACCTTGCCGGTTACCGCCAGGAATTCGTCTTCCTTGAACAGATTGCGGTTCGCATCGAACACTTCGTTATAGACCGTGACGTCGACCGTCGCGCTGCCGTCATCCAGCGTGACGATGACCATGCGGCCGCGCTGCGTCATCTGCGTGCGCAAGCCGGAGATCACGCCGGCGATCAGTTTCGGCTCGCGCGACGGCTCCAGGCTGGACAGTTTGACGCGTGCAAAACGGCGCACTTCTTCGGCATAACTGTCGAACGGGTGGCCGGACAAATAGAAACCGAGCGCCGCCTTTTCCTCGGTCAGCCGTTGCCTGTCGTTCCACGGCGCGGCCTTGACGTATTCCGGCGGCGCTTCCAGGTCGCTGTCGTCTCCGCCGAACAGGCTGACCTGGTTGGCGGCGGCTTCCGCCTGCTCCGCGCATTCGAGCGCAAAGCCGACCGACGCCAGCAGGATGCCGCGATCGACCTTGAAGCAATCGAAGGCGCCGGCGCGGATCAGCGATTCGATCGTGCGGCGGTTGATCTGCTTCTTGTCGACGCGCTTGCAGAAATCGAACAGGTCGGTGAAGGGCTGCCCCTGGCGCGCGACGATGATGGCGTCGATCGCGCCCTTGCCCGAGCCCTTGACGGCGCCGAGGCCGTAACGGATCTGCGTCGCCTTCTTGCCCGGCTCACCGACCGGCGTGAAACGATAGTCGGACAGGTTGATGTCCGGCGGCAGCAGCGTCAAGCCGCAGACGTCGATCGCATCCTCGACCAGGATCTTCACCTTGTCGGTGTCGTCCATCGCGAGCGACATGTTGGCTGCCATGAAGGCGGCCGGGTGATGCGCTTTCAGATACGCGGTGTGATATGACAGCAGCGCGTAAGCGGCGGCGTGCGACTTGTTGAAGCCGTAGCCGGCGAACTTCTCCATCAGGTCGAAGATCTCGTCGGCCTTCTCCGCCGACAGATCGTTCTTGGCAGCGCCCTCGCGGAACAGCTCGCGATGCTTGGCCATTTCCTCGGCCTTCTTCTTGCCCATCGCGCGGCGCAGCAAATCGGCGCCGCCAAGCGAGTAGCCGCCGATGACCTGCGCCATCTGCATCACCTGCTCCTGATAGACCATGATGCCGTAGGTCTCTGACAAAATACCTTCGGTACGCGGATCGGGATATTCGAAACGCTCGCCGTGCTTGCGTCGGCAGAAATCCGGGATCAGGTCCATCGGGCCGGGGCGGTACAGCGCGACCAGCGCGATGATGTCCTCGAAGCGATCGGGCCGCGCATCCTTCAGCATGCCTTGCATGCCGCGGCTTTCCAGCTGGAACACGGCGACCGTCTTCGCCTTGGTCAGCAAGTCGTAGGAGGCGCGATCGTCGAGCGGCAACCTGGCCAGATCAAAATCCGCCATCGCGGGATCGAGTTCCTTGATATAGCGCACCGCGCGATCGAGAATCGTCAGCGTGGTCAGGCCCAGGAAGTCGAACTTCACCAGGCCGACCGCTTCGACGTCGTCCTTGTCGTACTGCGACACCACGCCGGCGTCGCCGCCCTGCGTGTACAACGGGCAGAAATCGGTCAGCTTGCCCGGCGCGATCAGCACGCCGCCGGCATGCATGCCGATGTTGCGCGCGATGCCTTCGACCTGCTGCGCCAGATCAAGCAACTGCTTGACCTCTTCTTCCTTCTCGATGCGCTCGGCCAGCATCGGCTCTTCCTTGATCGCATCTTCGATCGTGACCTGCTTGCCGGGCTTGAACGGGATCAGCTTGGAGATGCCGTCACAGAAGTTGTAGCCCATGTCGAGCACGCGGCCGACGTCGCGCACCGCGCCTTTCGCCGCCATCGTGCCGAAGGTGGCGATCTGCGACACCGCATCCTTGCCGTACTTGTCCTTCACATATTGAATGACGCGGTCGCGGCCTTCCTGGCAAAAGTCGATGTCGAAGTCGGGCATCGAGACGCGTTCCGGATTCAGGAAGCGCTCGAACAGCAGGTTGTACTTGAGCGGATCGAGGTCGGTGATCAGCAGCGAATACGCGACCAGCGAACCGGCGCCGGAGCCGCGGCCGGGACCGACCGGCACGCCATTGTTCTTCGCCCACTGAATGAAGTCGGCCACGATCAGGAAGTAGCCCGGAAACTTCATCTTGATGATCGTATCGGTCTCGAACTTCAGGCGTTCGACATAGCGCGACCGCTGTTTTTCGCGCTCGGCCGGATCGGGATACAGGTGTTGGAGCCGCATCTCCAGCCCGCGCTCGGCTTCCTGCACCAGGAATTCGTCGATCGAGATGTTGTTCGGCGTCGGGAAATTCGGCAGTTGCGGCTTGCCGAGCGTCAGCGTCAGATTGCAGCGCTTGGCAATCTCGACCGAATTGCGCAAGGCATTCGGCATGTCGGCGAACAGCTCCGCCATTTCGGCCTGCGTCAGGAAGCGCTGCTGTTCGTTGAAGCGCTTGACGCGGCGCGGATTGGCGAGGATTTCGCCTTCCGCGATGCAGGTGCGCGCCTCATGCGCGATGAATTCTTCTTCCGACAGGAACTGCACCGGGTGCGTCGCCACCACCGGCAGCTTCAGCTTGGCCGCCAGCGCGGTGGCCTGGCGCACCTGCGCCTCCATGTTTGGCTGGCCGGCGCGCTGCACTTCGATATAGAAATGATCCGGAAACAGCTCGGCCCAGCGTTGCGCGGCGCGCTCGGCGCCGGCCAGGTTGCCATTGTCGATCGCCACGCCGACGTCGCCGAAATGCGCGCCGGACAAGACGATCAGGCCTTTCGGGCCTTCCGCCTTCGCCGCTTCCTCCAGCCATTCCGGCCGGATCTCGGCCCGGCCGCGGTGCAGGTTGGTCAGCCACGCGCGCGACAGCAAGTCGCACAGCTGCAGGTAACCGGTCTTGTTCTTCGCCAGCAGCAGCAGGCGGAAAGGCTTGTCGCGGTCGTTGTCGTTGCTGATCCAGACGTCGCAACCGACGATAGGCTTGACGCCATTGCCGCGCGCTTCCTTGTAGAACTTGACCATGCCGAACAGGTTGGCCAGGTCGGTAATCGCCAGCGCCGGCTGCTGGTCTTTCACGGCAGCCTTGACGGCGTCGTCGATGCGCACCAGGCCGTCGACGATCGAGTATTCGGAATGCAGGCGGAGATGGATGAATTGCGGGGCGGTCATAGGGCGGTATTCTAACGCGTGGCGCCGTCCGCGAACCGATGCAGGTATCGTACTTGTGCACACAAGCGCAAATCCCCTTCCGGGCGGGCGAAGTTTTATAATGACGGGCTTTCCGAATCATCGAATCGCCGCGTGTCGTCTTGTCATCCTGACACGCCTCGAACAACAGACACCATGCAAGCCAGCAATGCCATCGTCAACATCGCCGCCTATAAATTCATCACCTTCGATGACACGGCCGAGAAACGCCCGGCGTTTCTCGCGAAATGCGAGGCGCTGAACCTGAAGGGTACGATCCTGCTCAGCCCGGAAGGCATCAACCTGTTCCTGGCCGGCACGCGCGCCGCCATCGACGACTTTCTCGCATGGCTGCGCAGCGACGTGCGCTTTGCCGATCTGGAAGTGAAGGAAAGCCTGTCCGACGAACAGCCCTTCAACAAGATGCTGGTCAAGCTGAAGCGCGAAATTATCACGATGAAGCATCCGCTGATCAAGCCGGAAGAAGGACGCGCGCCAGCGGTGGAAGCAAAGACGCTGAAACGCTGGCTGGACCAGGGCCATGACGACAACGGCAAGCCGGTCGTGATGATGGATACGCGCAATGCCTTCGAAGTGGACGTCGGCACTTTCGACCGCACGCTGGACTACCGCATCGAGAAGTTCAGCGAGTTCCCCGACGTCGTCGCGCAGCACAAGGACGAGTTGAACGACAAGACCATCGTCACCTTCTGCACCGGCGGCATCCGCTGCGAGAAGGCGGCGATCCACATGAAGAACATCGGCTATGACAGCGTGTACCAGCTGGAAGGCGGCATCCTCAAGTATTTCGAGGAAGTCGGCGGCGACCATTACACCGGCGATTGCTTCGTGTTCGACCATCGCACCGCGCTGAACCCGGCGCTGGAACCGAGCAGTGCGCCGACGACGTGCAGTGCCTGCCATAGCGAAGTGACGCCGCGCGAGCAATTGTCCCCGGCCTTCGTCGCCGGCAAATCCTGCCCGCACTGCGTGTCCTAATTTTTATCAGACCAACAGCGAGACAACCATGATCCAGATCGGCGACATCAAGGTCGACAACAGCCTGCCCTTCGTCCTGTTCGGCGGCATCAACGTGCTGGAATCGCGCGAGCTCGCGCTGCAGTCCTGCGAGGAATATGTGCGCGTGACGCAGAAGCTCGGCATTCCGTACGTGTTCAAGGCCTCGTTCGACAAGGCCAACCGTTCGTCGATCCACTCGTATCGCGGTCCCGGCCTGGAAGAAGGCATGCGCATCTTCGAGGAAGTGAAGAAGACCTTTGGCGTGCCGGTCATCACCGACGTGCACGAGCCGTATCAGGCCGCCACCGTCGCCGAAGTGGTCGACGTGCTGCAGCTGCCGGCCTTCCTCGCACGCCAGACCGACCTGGTCACCGCGCTGGCGAAGACCGGCCGCGTCATCAACATCAAGAAGCCGCAGTTTCTCAGTCCTTCGCAGATGCGCAATATCGTCGACAAGTTCCGCGAAGCCGGCAACGAGCAACTGATCCTGTGCGACCGCGGCAGCAATTTCGGCTACGACAACCTGGTGGTTGACATGCTCGGCTTCGGCGTGATGAAGAAAACCTGCGACAACCTGCCCGTTATCTTCGACGTCACGCACGCGCTGCAGCAGCGCGATCCGGGCGGCGCCGCGTCCGGCGGCCGGCGCTAACAGGTGCTGGATCTGGCGCGCGCCGGCATGGGTGTCGGCCTCGCC
>DATMTZ010000365.1:0-3763 GCA_035563975.1 Oxalicibacterium sp.
TGCGGCACGGGCGCCTGCGCGGCGGTGGTGGCCGGCATCCGGCGCGGTCTGCTCGATACACCGGTCAAGGTCGAAACGCGCGGCGGCGAATTGACGATCGCCTGGGCCGGCGACACCGCGCCCGTGATGATGAGCGGGCCGGCCGTGACGGTTTTCGAAGGCGAAATCGAACTCTGACGTCGGATCGTAGCTGCAGCCGCTTTTGTAGTTGCCATCACGACGCAGAATCACGCACAATCACGACGCGTCACCCATCCCTATCAACGAACGACACCAAGATGACTTCTCCACTGGACTCCAACGCCGTTGCGGAATACCTGCTGAACAATGCCCATTTCTTCGAAGAGCATGCGGAAGTGCTGGCGCAGGTCCGCCTGTCGAGCCCGCTCGGCGGCCGCACGCTGTCGCTGCAGGAACGCCAGATGGATGTACTGCGCGAGAAGCTGAAGGTGATGGAATTGCGCATGGCCGAGCTGATTCGCATCGGGCAGGAAAACGACGCGATCACGCACAAGTTCCAGAACTGGACGCGCGCGCTGCTGCTGGCGCGCAACGACGTCGACCTGCCGCACACGCTGACCACCGGCCTGCAGGACGTCTTCGGCGTGCCGCATGTCACACTGCGCCTGTGGGGCGTGGCCGAACAGTTCGCGCATACCTGGTTCGCCGCTCCGGTGTCCGAAGATTCGCGCCTGTTCTCCGGCAGCCTGACGACGCCGTTCTGCGGCGGCAACAACGATTTCGAAGCGGCCTCCTGGCTGGAAGATGCGCCGTCCATCCAGTCGGTCGCGCTGCTGCCTTTGCGCCGCGACGAGTCGCAAGAGGCATTCGGCCTGCTGGTGCTCGGCTCGCCGGACGCCAGTCGCTTCACCTCCGACATGGCGACCGACTTCCTCGCCAACATCGGCCAGACCGCCAGCGCCGCGCTGTCCTGCCTGCTGGATTGATACATCATGCGCGCCGATGCGGAACAAGCTGCGGCGCCTGACGACCATACCGGCGCCTGGCTCGACAGCCTGAAAGGCGAACGGCAACTGGCAAAGCTCACCGTCGAGCATTACGGCCGCGACCTACGGGAACTGGCGCAGCTGGCGCGCGAAGCCGGCGTCGCGTTGCCGGCGCTGACCCACTTTCATATCCGCAAGTTTGCCGCGCAATTGCATGCGCGCGGCGCCAACGCGCGTTCGATTGCGCGCAAGCTGTCCGCATGGCGCGGCTATTTCCGCTGGCTGTCCGAGCGCAATCTCGTCGCCGCCAATCCGGTCGACGGCATCAAGGCGCCCAAGCGCGACAAACCCTTGCCGAAAGCACTGGCAGCCGACGACGCAGTTCGGCTGGTGTCGGAAAAACGTCCCGGTGCGGCCGTCGATGACCTCACGCAGGCATGCAATCGCGCGATGTTCGAACTGCTGTATTCGAGCGGCCTGCGCGTGTCGGAGCTGATCGGCCTCGACGTGCGTTATGCGCAGGACAGTCGGCACACTTCAAACGGCTGGGTCGATTTCGACGCGCACGAAGTCCATGTCGTGGGTAAAGGCAGCAAGGCGCGCAGCGTGCCGGTCGGCGAACATGCGATCGCCGCGCTGCAGGCCTGGCTGGCGGTGCGCGGCAACGTGCCGCACGCCGATCCGCATGCGCTGTTCCTGAGTCAGCGCGGCGCCCGCATGTCGGCCCGCGTGGTGCAGATGCGGCTGAAGGCGCATGCGCGCGCGCTCGGCCTGCCGGTCGACGTGCACCCGCACGTATTGCGGCATTCGTTCGCGTCGCATGTGCTGCAATCGTCCGGCGACCTGCGCGCGGTGCAGGAAATGCTGGGCCATGCATCGATCTCCGCCACGCAGATTTATACCTCGCTGGATTTCCAGCGGCTGTCGCAGGTATACGACGCCGCGCATCCGCGCGCAAAGAAAAAGCCCGCTTCCCGATAGAACCACCGCCGCGCCGACAACGCATCAGCACGGCTTTTGCAACAGAATTGCAAGTGGGGCATAATCAGTTCATCTCTCCGTTTACGGATTTCCGCCATGAAAAAAACCACCGCGGCGGCAAAATCGCCGCCCCGTTCCGCCGGCTTTCAGGCGATGGCCGAGGCGCAATTGCGCGACAGCGGGATACGCGTCACCGATGCCCGCGTCAAGGTGCTGGCCGCCTTGCTCGGCGCCCCGTACGCGTTCTCGCATCAGGATGTGCAGGACTCGCTGGTCGACATGGATCGCGTGACGCTGTATCGCGCGCTCGATTGCCTGACCGACGCCGGGCTGGCGCACAAGATTGCCGGCGACGACCGCGTTTTCCGCTACAACGCCGCGGCTGGCCAGCATGAACATGGCGGCGGGCCGGTGCAGCAGCATCAGCACGGACATTTCAAATGCACGCGTTGCGCGCGTGTGTTCTGCATCGACGAAGTCGACGCCGGCGCCGACGCGGCACTGCGCAAGGAGCTGCAAACCGCGCTGCGCTCGTCGCTCGGCAAAGGCTTCCAGAGCCACGATATCGAACTCACCATCAAAGGCTGGTGCGCCGACTGCGCGCACTGAAACCACCATGTCACTGATTCCCGCCACCATCCTGACCGGCTTTCTCGGCGCCGGCAAAACGACGCTGCTCAACCGCATCCTGCAGGAGCCGCACGGTTACAAGATTGCCGTCATCGAAAACGAATTCGGCCAGGAAAACATCGACAATGAAATCCTGGTCCACGACAGCAATGAGCAGATCGTCGAGATGAACAACGGCTGCATCTGCTGCACGGTGCGCGGCGACCTGATCGCGGCGCTGACCAACCTCGCCGCACGGCGCAACAAGGGCGAGCTCGACTTCGACCATGTCGTCATCGAAACCACTGGCCTGGCCAATCCGGGCCCCGTCACGCAAACCTTCTTCATCGACGAGGAAGTGGCGATGCATTACCTGGTCGATGCGGTTATCACGGTGGTCGACGCACGGCACGCAATGGGACAGCTCGACCGTTACGAAGAAGCGCAACGCCAGATCGGCTTTGCCGACCGCCTGCTGCTGTCGAAAACCGATCTGGTCGACGCCGCCGCATTGCAGGCGCTGACCGACAGGCTGAAGCGCATCAATCCCCGGGCGCCGATCGCGACCGCCGACTTCGGCCGTGTGCCGATTGCGGACGTGATGGACCTGCGCGGCTTCAACCTGAACGACAAGCTCGACATCGACGCCGAATTTTTATCGGTCGAGGAACACGGGCACGTGCACGATGAACACTGCGGGCACGATCATCACGATCACAGCCATGACCATCATCACGGCCATCACAGCGACGACATCGCCGCCTTCGTCTTCAGCAGCGACCGGCCATTCAATACCGCGAAGCTCGACGAATTCCTTGGCGGCCTGGTGCAGGTGCACGGCCCGCAGATGCTGCGCTACAAGGGCGTGCTGTGGATGGAGGGCGCGGACCGCAAGGTGATTTTCCAGGGCGTGCACCAGATTCTTGGCACGGATATCGGCGCAAAGTGGGGCGAAAACGAGACACGCGGCAGCAAAATCGTCTTTATCGGACAGAAACTTCCCAAAGAAACTTTTCTTCGCGGTCTGCAACAATGTTTGGTATAAACTATGGCCGTTTTGAGCTCAGCAGGGGGCGCCCCGAATGATGCGAAGACTGTGAATCGCACGCGGCGGCACGACAGATCGAGGTGTTGGCAAGTTCGTTAAGGGACAGGGGACCATGAACGCAACCGTCGCAAAATCAGCCAAAAGCACAAAAAAAATCGCGGGTGCTGCATCGCGGGCA
>DATMTZ010000366.1:0-3187 GCA_035563975.1 Oxalicibacterium sp.
ATCGAGCGCGAAAGCCTGCGCGTCGACGCGCAAGGCCGGCTGGCGCTGACGCCGCATCCGCGCGCGCTCGGTTCGGCGCTGACCAACGAACAGATCACCACCGACTATTCCGAATCGCTGCTCGAATTCATCACGCCGGCCGAGCACGACATCACCGATGCATTGGGCGAACTGGACCGCATCCATCGTTTCGTCAGCACGCATATCGACGGCGAACTGTTGTGGAGCCAGTCGATGCCATGCGCACTGCCCGGCGAGGAAGACATCCCGATCGCCTGGTACGGCAACTCGCACATCGGCATGATCAAGCATGTGTATCGGCGCGGCCTGGCGCTGCGCTACGGCAAGGCCATGCAATGCATCGCCGGTCTGCACTACAACTATTCGCTGTCGGAAGACCTGTGGCGCGTGCTGAAGCAGGATGAGAACGCCGCGCTGGACGACAAGGCCTATCAGTCCGAAAGCTATATCGCGCTGGTCCGCAATTTCCACCGCTACAGCTGGCTGCTGATGTACCTGTTCGGCGCCTCGCCGGCGCTGGCGACGCAATTCCTGCGCGGCCGCGAACACCAGTTGCAAACCCTGTCCGAAGATACGCTGTACCTCCCGTACGCGACCAGCCTGCGCATGAGCGATCTCGGTTATCAGAACAATGCACAGGCCGGCCTGATGCCGCCGTATAACGATCTTGAAAGTTATATGCGCAGCCTGTCGCGCGCGGTGCGCCAGCCGTATCCGGCATACGAAGCGATCGGTACGCGGCGCGACGGCGAATGGATACAGCTGAACACCAACCTGCTGCAGATCGAGAACGAGTACTACGCGACGATACGGCCAAAGCGCGTGATCAACAGCGGCGAGCGCCCGGTGGAGGCGCTGTGCGCGCGCGGCGTGCAGTACATCGAAGTGCGCTGCATGGACATCGATCCGTTCGAGCCGCTGGGCATCAGCCTGCAGACCGCGCGTTTCCTCGACGTCTTCCTGCTTTTCTGCGCGCTGCACGACAGCCCCTTGATCGACGCGGACGTCGATCGCGAGAACCGCGACAACTTCGCGCACACCGTCAAGGAAGGGCGACGTCCCGGCCTGATGCTGCATCGCGACGGCAAGGCGATTTCATTGCAGGCCTGGGGCATGGAATTGCTCGAACAGATTCACGCCGCTGCCGACCTGCTGGATGCGCAGCGCGCGGATGCCGGCGACAACAGCAAGCCGCATGCGCAAGCGCTCGCGGTACAAATGGAGAAGCTGCGCGATCCGGCACGCACGCCCTCCGCGCGCGTATTGCGGGAACTCGAATCCTGCCAGCGTTCATTTGAACGTTTCGGCCTGCAGCAAAGTGAACGGCATGCGCATCATTTCCGCACGCGGCCGCTGGATGCGCAGGAAAGCGCCGGCTTCGACAGACTGGCGCAGGAATCAATCGCGCAGCAGGAGCGGATGGAGCGGACGCAGTGCGGCGACTTCGACGCCTTCGTTCTTGCCTACAACGCGCGCACGCCGCAGCAGTTGTGCGAATAGGCTGACAGTTCAGGCCGGCGACCGGCGCTGCACGGCGCGGATCGAAACCCGTGGCCAAGCAGGACCGGAACCTCTGATGGGATCGCTCGTCTTACAAATAGCGATTCCATTGTTCAATAACGAAAGAGGTGCCCCATGAAAACATTCAGACAACTGACATTGGGTTCAGCGGTATGCGTCGCCGCACTGGGCCTGAGCGCCTGCTCCGGCATGTCGGCACAGGAAAAGAACACGCTGATCGGTACCGGTACCGGCGCCGTCGCGGGCTCGGTACTGACCGGGGGCAGCACGCTCGGTACCGTCGGCGGTGCGGCCGTCGGCGGTTATATCGGCAACCAGGTGGTCAAGCCGCACGACAAGTAATACGTCGCACGTCCGGGCAATCCCGCGCAGGATTGTCCGGGCGGTTTCATTGCTCCCCCTCCCTCGCGCAACCCGTCACCTTTATCCGCAGTTGCGAATGTGCGTTCCCGTACAGAATGCGGCGCATGTCTTTACGACAATGTCCGCATGGATTGCCGTCCCCGGCGATCGCGATTCGGGCAGGGAGAGCGTCATGCGCATTGCGGAAGGAAGAACAGCGGCGGGAAAAAAACAGAAACCTGCACGCGTGGCCGCCATGGCTATGGCGGTCCTGTTTATCGGCGGCGCGATGTGGGCGCTGATGGCGGCGCCTGATGCCGACCAAGCCGAACGCGCGCAAGGCGCCTCTCATGCGGGACACATGCTGATTCCATCCGGCGTGCCGGATCAGGCAGATCGCAGGATCGATCGCGCCATCGTACGAGAAAAAAATGCGGCGGCACCCGGTGAGCGTGATGCGCCAGGCACTGCGGTGGACGCGATTTACCGCATCACGCCCGCCGCTGCACGCAAGGCCGACCGCATCATGACCTGAGCAACGTCTCGGCAATTTTCCAGGAGCACGCCATGTTGTATACCATCGCCGTTGTTCTGCTGATCCTGTGGATTCTCGGTTTGATCACGTCCTACACACTAGGCGGATTCATCCATATCCTGCTGGTCATTGCGATCGTCGTGATCCTGCTGCGCGTTATCAAGGGACGGCCACCGCTGTAGCGGAGCGAAAGTACTCCCCATCCGGAACGCATGCCGGATCTGCATTATGATGGGCAAGCGGTTGCAAACCGATTGCGCACCCAACTCAATACAAGGAAAAACACCATGCGTAAATTACTGATCACTACCGTTGCAGCCACCGTCGCGCTCGGCGGTTGCACGAACATGTCCGAAACAGAACGCGGCACCGCGAAAGGCGCCGGCATCGGCGCCGGCGTCGGCGCCGTACTTGGCGGCGTGACGGGCGGACGGAACAATATCGCTGGCGGCGCCGCCATCGGCGGCATCCTCGGCGCAGTGGCCGGCAACGTCTGGTCGAGCCGCATGGAAAACCAGAAACGCCAGATGGAACAGGCGACGCAAGGCACCGGCGTGCAGGTTTCGCAGACGTCCGACAATCGACTGAAGCTGGATATTCCGAGCGACATTTCGTTTGCGACCGGACGCTCCGATCTGAATCCGAGCCTGCGACCGATTCTCGACCGCTTTGCCGCCGGCCTGGTCGACAATCCGGCCGCGACGGTGACGATCATCGGCCACACCGACAATACCGGCACCGACGCCGTCAACAATCCGCTGTCCTTCG
>DATMTZ010000367.1:0-6751 GCA_035563975.1 Oxalicibacterium sp.
GTCCGAACACGGCGCCGAGGTGATTCTCGAGGTCGCGCGCTTCTGGTCCAGCATCGCGGTGCCGCGTGAAGAAGCCGGTCGATTCGACGGTCGTTTCCAGATATGCGGCGTGATCGGCCCCGACGAATATCACAACGCCTATCCGTGGCGCGACTGCCCCGGTCTGGACAACAACGCGTATACCAATGTGATGGCGGTGTGGACCTTGTGCCGCGCGCTGGAACTGCGCGAACATCTTGCCGCGCCGCGCTGGCAAGCGCTATGCGGGCAACTGCAGATCGACGAAGCCGAACTGGCGCGCTGGGAATTGCTGAGCCGCCGCATGTTCGTGCCCTTTCATGACGGCATCATCAACCAGTACGAAGGCTTCGAGCGGCTGGAAGAATTCGATCCCGACATGCTGCCTGCGGAGATGCGGGACAAGCGCGTGGACTGGGCCCTGCGCGCGATCGGCAGGAACGCCGACGAATTCCAGATCACCAAGCAGGCGGACGCGCTGACCCTGTTCTACCTGTTTCCGAAGGAAGATGTGATTGCGCTGTTCGCGCGGCTCGGCTACGACTGTGCGGACGACTGCATCCTGCGCACCGCGCGCCACTACCTGGCGCGCACCGTGCATCGTTCCAGCCTGTCGCGCGTGGTGTATGGAGGCGCACTGGCGCAAGTGGCGCCCGACATGTCCTGGGACTTCTACCGGCACGTGCTCGATACGGATCTCGATCCGCTGAAAGGCGAAAGCGTGGCAGAAGGCATCCATCTCGGCGCGATGGGCGGCTCCATCGACATCCTGCAGCGCCGCTATCTCGGCATCGATGTACGCGCCGGCGCACTGTCCCTTGCGCCCTGTTGCCCGAAGGACCTGTGCAAGCTGCGGCTCACGGTTCGCTATCGCGGCCAATTGCTGGAAGTGGAAAATTTCCCGGACGGCCTGCGCATCTTTTCCCGTCAGGAAAACGCATGCGCGGTTGACCTTCTGCTGCATGCGCGTCGCGCAAGGCTTGCGCCCGGCCACGAATGTCGCGTTCCGTTCGGCGACGCCTGATTTGCCGCCATAAAAAAAAGCCCGCACGCGTGCGGGCCTTCTTTTAGGCACCGGAAATTATTCGACGCTATCGTCGTCCAGCGCGTCTTTCGCATTGCCGATGGCCTTGTCAGTCTTGCCTTCGACCTGTTTTTGAATGCCTTTCACTTGCTGTTTCGGGCTGTCGATTGCCTCGCCCATTTCTTCCTGTGCCTTGCCGGCGGTTTCCTTGATGCTTCCCTTGATTTTGTCGGTATTCATGTCATTTCCTTTCAGGATGGATGGAACGAGTAGATTTGACTTCGATCAACCCGGGGAGTTCGGCCAGCGCCTGCTCTTTCCGCGGGCAATCCTTGCCGTGTGCCTTGCCGTACATACGCCGCAGCAATAGACGGGCAAGCTGGCTGCAGATCAGTCATGACGGAGAACAGGTGAAACAGCAATGGATCAGTGGCAACAGCTTCGATTTGCTCGAAAACGGCGAGCAGTTTTACCCTGCCGTATTCGAGGCGATAGCAGCTGCACAAAAGGAAATCCTGCTCGAAACCTTCATCCTGTATGACGACAAGGTCGGCCGCGCATTGCAATCCGAACTGATTGCAGCGGCGCAACGCGGCGTGCAGGTCGACATGACGATAGACGGCTGGGGTTCGCCGGGATTGTCGAAAGAATTTCTTTCCGCGTTGACCTCTGCCGGCGTTCGCGTGCACGTGTTCGACCCGATGCCGGGGTTTTTACGCCGCATCAACCTGTTCCGCCGGCTGCATCGCAAGCTCGTCGTCATCGACGGCGCCACGGCCTTCGTCGGCGGCATCAATTTTTCGGCCGATCATCTGCTCGATTTCGGGCCGGAAGCCAAGCAGGATTATTCCGTCCGCGTGCGCGGCCCCATCGTTGCGGAAATCCACGCCTTCGCATTGCGCGCGGTGAAGGGCAAGGCGTTCAACTGGCGCGGGACACGCCGCGGAGAACGCCGTCCACCATCGCTGCCGACGGCAGGCGATGCCGATGCGATCTTCGTGTGGCGCGACAACCACCGGCATACGCGCGACATCGAGCGCCAGTACCGCGTCGCGATCCGGCTCGCCAAAGAACGTGTGATGATCGCCAACGCCTACTTCTTTCCCGGCTATGCCTTCCTGCGCGATCTGCGCAAGGCGGCGCGCCGCGGCGTGAAAGTCTCGCTGATCCTGCAGGGCAACCCCGACATGGCGATCGTGCAGATTGCTGCCGGCATGCTGTACCACCACCTGCTGTCGGCCGGCGTCGAGATCTATGAATACTGCGACCGGCCGCTGCACGGCAAGGTGGCGGCGGTAGACGATGAATGGGCCACGGTCGGTTCCAGCAATCTCGATCCGCTCAGCCTGTCGCTGAACCTGGAGGCCAATGTCGTCATCCGCGACCGCGCCTTCAATGCGCGGCTGTCCGAAACGCTGCAGCGGCTGATGCAGGAGAGCTGCAAGAAGATCGACATCCGCGACCTGAAGGAAGCGGGCTGGTGGCGCGTGCTGCGCGGCTACCTGCTGTTCCATCTGCTGCGCCGCTATCCGGCATGGCTGGGCTGGCTGCCGGCGCATGCACCGAAGATCGAATCGATTGCGGAAAACGAAGCCGGCGTCGAAAAAGTCAGTGAAGGCAAGGGCGAAAGGCTGGTGCATGAATAACCGCTCATCCGGCGCCGAAGCCATGACCCGCGACGCGCCCAAAGACGGCATCACCGCGCGGCGGTGGTGGCCATGGGCCAAGACGGCGGCGAAGATTGCCTTCTTCGTGCTGGTCGCGTGGCTGCTGATCGCGCAGGCGCGTTCGATCGAATGGGAGAAGGTGCTCGCGACCGTGCGCGACCGCTCCGCGCGCAGCCTGCTGCTGGCTGCCCTGCTTGCCGTTTGCAGCTATGCCATCTATGGCTGTTTCGACCTGATCGGGCGCTACGTGACCGGACATCAGCTGCGGCGCCGCGTCGTCGTCGCAGTCAACCTGATCTGCTATGCGTTCAACCTGAACATCGGCGCGACCATCGGCGGTGCGGCGTTCCGCTTCCGGCTCTATTCGCGGCTGGGGCTGGACGCCGGCACCACCGCGCGCATCATTGCCATCACGATGTTCACCAACTGGGCCGGCTATGTGCTGCTGGGCGGCGCCGTCTTCCTGCTGCGCCCGCTCAGTCTGCCGCCGGACTGGGCGATCGACACCGGCGGCCTGCGCGTATTCGGCGGCGTGCTGCTCGCGATCGCGTTCGCCTATCTGCTGCTCTGCGTCTTTGCCAGCGGCCGCGGCGTCACCGTGAAGGGGCATACCGCCACCATTCCGTCGTTGCGCTTTACGCTGCTGCAGCTGGCGATGTCCTGCGCCAACTGGCTGCTGATCGCCGCCGTCATCTACACGCTGCTGGAACGGCAGATCGCGTTTACCGATGTGCTGTCCGTGCTGCTGGTGGCGGCGATCGCCGGCGTCATCACGCACGTGCCCGGCGGTCTCGGCGTGATCGAGGCGGTGTTCGTCGCGCTGCTGTCGCACCGGGTCTCGGAGAGCGAACTGATTGCCTCGATCCTGATGTATCGCACCATCTATTACTTTGTGCCGCTGGGCCTGGCGACCGCCGGCTACCTGCTGCTGGAGGCGCGCATACGCAAGCCGTCCTGAAAGCGCGCGACAGATCGGCTTGCGCATGGCGCATCTTTTTGTAATCTGACAGGCAGGCGCGCGGCCGTCCTTGTTCCACTTCACGCGAGGTGTACTCATGGCAAAGAAAGACATTCCCGGAATCGGTCCCTACGGCGGCCCTGCCGGCGGCTGGGGCGCATTGCAGGCGACGGCCAAGGCCTTGCGCGCGCAGATGGCGGTGAAGAACGACACGCGCCTGCTGCTGCGCGTGAACCAGGCCAACGGCTTCGATTGTCCCGGCTGCGCCTGGCCCGATCCGCTGCATGGCTCGTCTTTTGAATTTTGCGAGAACGGCGCCAAGGCCGTCACCTGGGAAGCGACCGGCAAGCGCGCGGGGCCGGATTTTTTTGCCAGGCACACGCTGACCGAGCTGTGGGAGTGGGAAGACTACTATCTCGAAATGGAAGGCCGGCTGACCACGCCGATGATGTACGACGCCGAGAGCGACCGCTACCAGCCGGTCGCATGGGAAGAAGCCTTCCGCCGCATCGGCGCCGAGCTGGCGACGCTGCCGGACCCGAACATGGCCGAGTTCTATACCTCCGGCCGCGCGTCGAACGAAGCGGCCTTCCTGTACCAGTTGTTCGTGCGCGAGTTCGGCACCAACAATTTTCCGGATTGCTCCAATCTGTGCCATGAGGCAACCAGCGTCGGCCTGCCGGAATCGATCGGCGTCGGCAAGGGCACGGTGACGCTGGAGGATTTCGATCATTGCGATGCGATCTTTTGCATCGGCCACAATCCTGGCACCAATCATCCGCGCATGCTCGGCACGCTGCGCGAAGCCTCGCTGCGCAGCGTGCCGATCGTCGTGTTCAATCCGCTGCGCGAGCGCGGGCTGGAACGCTTCGCCAATCCGCAAAGCCCGATTGATATGACCTTCGGCCGCTCGACGCGCATCGCCTCGCTGTACTGCCAGGTCAAGATCGGCGGCGACGCCACCGCGGTGAAGGGCATGATGAAATGCCTGTTCGAAACCGATGCGAAGCGACTGGCCGAAGGCAAGGAAGGCGTGCTGGATCGCGACTTCATCGCGCAGCACACGATCGGCTTCGATGCCTTTCGCGCCGATATCGAGGCGACACCGTGGGAAAAAATCGAAACGGTGTCCGGCCTGACGCGGCAGCAGATCGAACAGGCGGCCGAGGTGTACATGAATGCCAAACGCGTGATCCTGTGCTACGGCATGGGCATCACGCAGCATTGCCACGGCACCTCGAACGTGCAGCAACTGGCGAACCTGCTCCTGCTGCGCGGCAATATCGGCCGCGAAGGCGCCGGCATCTGCCCACTGCGCGGCCACTCCAATGTGCAGGGCGACCGCACGGTCGGCATCACCGAAATTCCGACGCAGGAATTCCTCGATCGGCTGGAGGCCGTGTTCGGCTTCAAGCCGCCGCGCAAGCATGGCCACTCTGCAGTCAACACGGTGGAAGCGATACGCGACGGCCGCTCCAGGGCGCTGGTCTGCCTCGGCGGCAACCTGGCGACCGCAATGTCCGATCCCGAGGTCACCTTCCCGGCGATGCGCAAGCTCGATCTCGCGGTGCATATTGCAACCAAGCTCAATCGTTCGCACCTGCTGCAGGCAAAGACGATGTTCCTGCTACCCTGCCTCGGCCGTACCGAACTGGATGTACAGGCCAGCGGTCCGCAGTCGGTCAGCGTGGAAGATTCGGTCGCGATGGTGCATGTATCGAGCGGCACGCTGCGGCCGGCGTCGGACCAGCTGAAATCGGAATGCGCGATTGTCGCCGGCATCGCGAAGGCCACGCTGCCGCACACGAAAGTCGATTGGGACGCGCTGGTCGGCAACTACAGCCTGATCCGCGACAAGATCGAAGCAGTATTCCCGTCCTTTTACGATTACAACAAGCGCGTCACGCAACCGCGCGGCTTCCACCTGCATGTCGCGGCGCGCGAGCGCAAATGGCAGACACCCAGCGGCAAGGCGCATTTCATCCCCGCCACCACCTGGCAAGCCGATCCGCTGGTCGAAGCGGCGAGCGATGCGCTCGTGCTCGCCACCATCCGCAGCCACGATCAGTACAACACGACCATCTACAGCAAGAACGATCGCTACCGCGGCATCACAGGGCGGCGCGACGTGGTGTTCATGAACGAGAGGGATCTGGCGGCGCGCGGCCTGCAGCACGGCGACCTGGTCGACGTGGAAGCCGTCATCCAGCATGACGATCCGGCGCGGCGGCGCGTGGTGCGCGGACTGACCGCGGTCGCCTTCGATATCGCGCCAGGCTCGGCCGCAGCCTACTATCCGGAGGCCAATCCGCTGGTGGCGCTGCAGCATTACGACGCCAAATGCGGCACGCCGTCGTACAAGTCGATCCCGGTGCGCGTACGTGCGGCCCAGCAAGGCAATGAGGCGCGGCAAGCGCAGATGACGCAGCCGGAAACCGTCGAGGAAACGACGCATGCCGCCATGAATGCCTTGCCGTGAGCAAGCTCACGCTTCGAAATCCGACATCCGGAGGTGCAATTGTCCGATTGCCGTCCGCGAACGTGCCCGCTAGGCTGAGTACATCGTCCATTTTTCGATGAGGAGGACATCATGTCGAACACCGATATCATGCAAAAACGGCATAGCGAGCCGGTGAAGCAGCCGGAAAGCCCGGCCAGTGGTCCGCAAAGCCAGACCTCGCAGCAAAGACTCAAACCCGACGTGCACACGCCGGAAAAGAAGAAGGAAACCGACGTCGCACCGGAACGCGATGAGAGTGAACAACTGAGCCGGCATCAATAATTTTTTCGGCAATTGCCGCACGGCACCGCATGGTGCCGCGACATTTTTCTGACCCCATTTCGGGGCGATGTCCTATCGGCCGTTTCGGTTCGACGTGGAAGAATGAAGCATCGAGACGAGACGCATGTCTCGCATCTTCCACAGAGACAGGAGATCGCCATGATGATCAAAACTACTGCTTTGCTTGCCGCCCTGTTCGCCAGCGCCGGCGTCTGGGCGCAAACGTCTACAGGCACCGGAACGGGAACCATCAACGGTTCAACCGGCACCACGACGACCGTCACACCAAGCAGCCGCAGCGG
>DATMTZ010000368.1:0-4126 GCA_035563975.1 Oxalicibacterium sp.
GTCGCGCAAAGCCGCGCCACACCGCAAGCCGCCGCAGCGATGCAGGACATTGCCTATCACTGCATGCGTCATATCGGCCGCGCCGAAGCCTTGCTGAACGCCATGACATCGCGTCAGACCGAACCGGCCGTGCTGCACGGCCTGTTGTGCTGCGCGCTGGCGCTGCTGTCCGATGCATCGGAGCAGCGGCCGCGCTACGATGCCTTTACCGTGGTCGACCAGGCCGTTTCCGCCGCCGCAGCCGATCCCGCAATGGCGCGCGCCAAGGGCATGGTGAATGCCATCCTGCGGCGCTTTCTGCGCGAACGCGATGCATTGATGGCGCAGGTGGCGACGCAACCGGTGGCGCAGTGGAATTACCCGGCATGGTGGATTGACGCCTGCCGCACCGCGTATCCCGACACGTGGCAAACGATACTCGCAATCGGCAACAGCGCGCCGCCGCTCACGCTGCGCGTGAACCGGCGCAGAACGACCGTGGCCGACTATCTCGCGCAGCTGGCGCAGCAAGGCATCGCCGCCACGCAGATCGGACCGCAGGCAGTGCGGCTGGCACGTCCGCTGCCGGTTGCAATGATTCCCGGATTCACCGAAGGCTTTGCGTCGGTACAGGACGCGGCCGCCCAATTGGCGGCGCCGCTGCTGGATGTACGGGATGGCATGCGCGTGCTCGACGCGTGCGCCGCACCGGGCGGCAAGACCGGCCATTTGCTCGAAACCGCCGATATCGATTTGACGTCGCTCGACAGCGATGCGCAGCGGCTATCGCGTATCGCCGAAAACCTGCAGCGCCTGCAATTGCACGCCGTGCTGAAAAACGGCGATGCCGGCGCAGGCAACTGGTGGGATGGCCGCCGTTACGACCGCATCCTGGCCGATGTGCCATGCACTGCCTCGGGCATCGTGCGCCGCCATCCCGACATCCGCTGGCTGCGGCGCCCTGACGATACAGCACAGCTCGCAACAGTGTCGGCGCGAATTCTCGACAATCTGTGGCAGATGTTGCAACCCAATGGTAAATTGCTGCTTGTGACCTGTTCGCTATGGCCGCAAGAGTCCGAAGCGCAGGCTGCCGCTTTTGCCGCGCGCAATGGCGCAACCCGATTGCCGGCTCCCGGCCAGTTGTTACCGACGACCGATGCGGAGCAGGATCATGACGGTTTGTTTTATGCCTTGTTTGAAAAATCCGCTGCCTGACCTTGATTGCATCGTCCTGACCCTGTCGGTGATCTTTTCATTTTTCGAAACCGCGTGAAACGAACCCTGTCCTTCTTCCGCCTCTGCCTTGCGTTGTTGCTGGCGCTGTCGCTGCTGCAGGCGGCACGCGCCGCAGATGGCATCGAGATCGAACAGGCCCACCTTGAAAGCAGCAGCGAAGGCTACCGGCTGTCGTCGACCTTCGCCTTCGATCTGAACCGTGGACTGGAAGACGCGTTGAATCGCGGCATCCCGCTGTATTTCACGACCGACATCGAAATCACCCGGCCGCGCTGGTACTGGTTCGACGCCAATGTCGTCACCGAATCGCAAACCATCCGTATCTCCTATAACGTGCTGACGCGGCAATACCATGCCGCCATCAACGGCCGCCTGCAATTGAGCTTCGATACGCTGGAGGACGCGCTGTCACTGGTGCGGCGGCCGAACCGCTGGGTCGTCGCCGACAGCGACGACTTGAAGCCCGGCCAGACCTATGACGTCGCGATCCGCATGCAGCTCGACGTCGCGCAATTGCCCAAGCCCTTCCAGGTGCATGCGCTGAACAGCAGCGACTGGCGCCTGTCGACCGACTGGCAGCACTTCACCTACAGGGCGGAACGTCCGTGACACGACTGCTGCGGTATGGCCTGATCGTCGGCGGTGCGGTTGTCAGTATCCTGCTTTTCCTGCTGGCCTCGGCCTCGGACAACTCCGACCTGTTCGAACAGAACTATCCGTGGCTGCTGATCCTGAACGCGGTGATTGCCGCCGCATTGCTGATGCTGGTCAGCGTACTGCTGTACCGGCTGTACCGGCGCTACAAGCGCGGCAAGTTCGGCTCCCGCCTGATGGCGCGGCTGGTGTTGCTGTTCGCTGTCATCGGCATCCTGCCGGGTGCGGTGATTTATACGGTGTCCGTGCAGTTCGTGTCGCGCTCGATCGAATCCTGGTTTGATGTACGCGTGGAATCGGCGCTGGAAGCCGGCCTCAACATCGGCCGCGCGTCGCTCGATTCGTCGCTGGAGGAATTGCGCACCAAGGCGCGCAACATGGCGCTCGATCTGTCGGACCTGTCGGAGGCGATGCAGATCACGCAGCTGTCGCGCATGCGCGACCAGAACCTGATGCAGGAAGCAACCATCGTCGGCAGCAGCGGCCAGATCCTGGCCAGCTCGGGCTCACGGCTCGGCAGCCTGCTGCCTGACCTGCCGACTGCCGAAATGCTGCGACAGGCGCGCGTCACCCGCGGCTACGCCGTCATCGAAGGCAACACCGATCTGCAGGACAACAGCCCGATCGCGTCGGACGCCAAGACCAACATGACGACAGCGCCGGCGCCCAATCCCGGCGCCAGCCTGCGCTTGCGCGTGGTGGTCATGATTCCTGATTCGAGCAAAGCCTTGTCGCTGCAAACCGAAACGCGCTACCTGCAATTGATGCAGCCGGTGCCGGAGCAGCTGGCTGCCAACGCCGATGCCCTGCGCGTCGCCTACAGCGAATATCAGGAGCGCTCGCTGGCGCGCACCGGCCTGCGCAAGATCTACATCGTCACGCTGACGCTGACCTTGCTGCTGGCCATCTTCGGCGCGATCGCCGCCGCCTTCCTCATCGCCAGCGATCTCGCCAAGCCGCTGCTGCTGCTGGCCGAAGGCACGAAGGCGGTGGCCGAGGGCAACCTGTCGCCGCGTCCCATCATCGCCACCTCGGACGAACTCGGTACGCTGACGCAATCCTTCAACGCAATGACGCGCCAGCTGTCCGACGCGCGCGCCTCGGTCGAACGCAACCGCGCCGAACTGGAGAGCGCGAAAGGTTATCTGGAATCGGTACTGGCCAACATGTCGGCCGGCGTGATGGTGCTGGACCGGCAGTTCAAGCTGATCACCTGCAACGAATCGGTCGAACGCATCCTGCAGCAGGATTTCGGCCAGTACGTCGGCAAGCCGCTCAGCGAAATCGAAGGCCTGGCCGCATTCGCGCAGGCGATCAGCAAGGCGTTTTCCGAGCAAAGCGCGCATTCCGCCGCGGGCGGCGACAGTCTGCACTGGCAACAGCAGATCGACCTGCCGCGCCGTGACACGGACGGCGACGAAATTTCGTTGCTGGCGCGCGGCTCGCGTCTGCCGGCAGCGCGCGAAGGCAGCTACGTCGTCGTGTTCGACGATATCTCCGATGTGATCTCGGCGCAGCGTTCGATCGCCTGGGGTGAAGTGGCACGCCGCCTCGCGCACGAAATCAAGAACCCGCTGACGCCGATCCAGCTGTCGGCCGAGCGCATGCAGATGAAGCTGATCGGCAAGCTGAGCGAAGCCGACGCCGTCATGCTGGAACGCGGCACCGAGACCATCGTCAGCCAGGTAGCTGCGATGAAGCGCATGGTGGACGATTTCCGCGACTACGCGAAGACGCCGCCAGCAGTGCTGAACGCGCTCGACCTCAACGCGCTGATCGAGGAGATCCTGCACCTCTACCTGGCCGGCGACGATCGCGACATCATTCATGCGACGCTGGCGGAAGGCTTGCCGCAGGTCATGGGCGACGCCACGCAGCTGCGCCAGGTCATCCATAACCTGCTGCAGAATGCGCAGGACGCGGTCGGCGAATCCGTCAACCGCGATGTACCGCCGCGCATCGACGTGCTCACCGAGGAAATCCATTACCGCAGCCCCGACGGCACGGTCAGCAATGCAGTGCGCCTGACCATCACCGACAACGGCCCCGGCTTTTCGCCGAAGATTCTGGCGCACGCATTCGAACCCTATGTCACCAGCAAACCGCGCGGCACCGGCCTCGGGCTCGCGATGGTCAAGAAGATCGTCGAAGAACACGGCGGCCGTATCGACGTTAAAAACCGCACAGACGCAACAGGTGCGAAAGTGGCAATTTTGCTGTTAAAGTTATTCCCCTAGCGCATGTCTTGCATCGC
>DATMTZ010000369.1:0-8964 GCA_035563975.1 Oxalicibacterium sp.
TCCTCAAACAATTCAACTGATCGAATGATCAGGAGTTGAGGATCGGGCAGTAGAGAAGAACATAATCTCGCTCGCTGTCATTCCCGCGCGGGAATGGCGAAGAAGAGAAGAACCGAAAGTACTTACTATGCAATTTTCCGAAAGCTGGCTGCGAACGATGGTCGATCCGAACATGACGTCGGACGAGCTCGCCCATTTGTTGACGATGTCGGGCCTCGAAGTGGAAGAGGTCGAACCGGTTGCGCCGCCATTCTCCGGCGTGGTGGTGGCGGAAGTGCGCGAAGTCGCCAAGCATCCCGATGCCGACCGTCTGAATGTCTGTCAGGTCGATGCCGGCACCGGCACCCTGCTCAACATCGTGTGCGGCGCGCCGAACGTGCGTCCTGGCATGAAGGTCGCCTGCGCAATGGTCGGTGCAGTGTTGCCTCCCGGCGATGACGGCAAACCGTTTCAAATCAAGCTGGGAAAATTGCGTGGCGTCGAATCGCAGGGCATGCTGTGCTCGGCGAAGGAACTCAAGCTGTCGGACGAGCAGGGCGGCCTGATGGATTTGCCGTCGGACGCGCCGATCGGCCAAAACTTCCGCGATTACTATCAGCTGAACGATCTGAAGTTCACGATCAAGCTGACGCCGAACAAGGCGGATTGCCTGTCGGTGCTCGGCGTGGCGCGCGAAGTATCGGCGCTGACCGGCGTCGCGCTGAAGGCGCCGACCTATCCGGTAGTCGCGTCGACTATCGATGAGGTGCTGCCGGTCAAGGTATCGGCGCCGGATTTGTGCGGCCGCTTCACCGGCCGCGTCATTCGCGGTCTGAATGCGAAGGCCGCGACACCTGAATGGATGAAGCAGCGTCTCGAGCGCAGCGGCCAGCGGCCGATTTCGGCATTGGTCGACATTTCGAACTACGTGATGCTGGAACTTGGCCGGCCCACACACGTGTTCGATCTGGCAAAAATTCATGGTGGTCTCGATATCCGCTGGGGCCGCAAGGGCGAATCGCTGAAGCTGCTGAACGGCAATACGGTCGAGGTCGACGACTGGATCGGCGTGATCGCGGACGACAAGGAAATCGAATCGCTGGCCGGCATCATGGGCGGCGACGCCAGCGCCGTGTCGCTCGACACGCAGGACATCTATCTGGAAGCCGCGTTCTGGTATCCGGCTGCCATCCAGGGACGCGCGCGCCGCTTCAATTTTTCGACGGATGCAGCGCACCGTTTCGAGCGCGGCGTCGATTTCGCGACCACGGTCGAGCACATCGAACGCATCACCTCGCTGATCATCGAAATCTGCGGCTTGCCGGGCAAGACCGCGGTCGGGCCGATCGACGACCATGTCGTCAATCTGCCGAAACGCGAACCGGTCAGCGTGCGCACCGCGCGCGCATCCAAAGTGATCGGTGTGGCGCTGGATGATGCGCAGGTCGCCGATATCTTCGGACGGCTCGGTTTGCAGTTCACGCGGCAGGATGGCGTGTTCTCCGTGACACCTCCGTCCTATCGCTTCGACATCGAGATCGAGGAAGACCTGATCGAGGAAATCGCGCGCGTCTACGGATTTGAAAACATTCCGGCCTTGCCGCCGGTCGCCGCGAATGCGATGCGCATTCCGCCGGAAGACCGGCGCTCGCTGTTCACCATACGCCGGCAGCTGGCGGACCTCGATTACCAGGAGGTGGTGAACTTCAGTTTCGTCGAGCAGGCGTGGGAAGCGGACTTTGCCGGCAACGACAATCCGATCAGACTGCTGAATCCGATTGCGAGCCAGATGAGCGTGATGCGGTCCACGATGGTCGGCAGCCTGATCGCGAACGTGCGCTACAACCTGAACCGCAAGGTCAACCGCATCCGGCTGTTCGAGATCGGCGCGGTCTATCTGCGTAACGACGAACCCGCGGACGGCCCGCTGTCGGTCGCCGGTTTCGACCAACCGAAGCGGGTCGCAGCACTGGCATACGGTCCAATAGCGGAAGAACAGTGGGGCCTGGACGGGCGCAACGTCGATTATTTCGACGTCAAGGCGGATCTGGAAGCCCTGTTCGCGCCCCAGCAGCTGCGCTTCGTGAAGGCCGCGCATCCCGCGCTGCATCCGGGCCGCTCGGCCGAGATTATGCTGGATGGCAAGACGATCGGCTTCATCGGCGAACTGCATCCGCGCTGGCAGCAGAAATATGACCTGCCGCTGGCACCTGTGATGTTCGAAGTGGATGCTATTGCATTGCAGCAAGCCGGCGTACCGGTTTACAAGGAGATTTCGAAATTCCCGGCGGTTACCCGCGACCTCGCCTTGGTCGTCAAGCAGGACGTTGCGGCGCAGGATATGATGGACGTTTTTGTTGCGGAAAAGCAATCAAATCCGCTTTGTCATATTTTGCAAGTGATTGTTTTATTTGATGAATATCGCGGCAAAGGGCTGGAATCGGACGAAAAAAGCCTTGCTTTCCGCTTCACCTTGCAAGATACTCAAACCACCCTGCAAGACGATGTGGTCGACGCCGCAATGGCCGCTTTCGTAGCCGCCGCTGGCACCCGCCACCGAGCCAGGTTACGAGCCTAAGCAAGCAGGACAATGATCATGAATGACGTGAATTCCGCCGAACTTCAATCCCTACTGACTGCCGATCTGAATCGCGCCATGCTGCAGGCGCAGGTGCGTTCGCAGGCCGAAAAGGAATTGCCGACGCTGACCAAGGCCGAACTGGCCGAGTTGCTGTTCGAACAGGTGGGCTTGAACAAGCGCGAAGCGAAGGACATGGTCGAAACCTTTTTCGACGAAATCCGTGATGCGCTGGAGCGTGGCGAATCGGTCAAGTTATCCGGCTTCGGCAATTTCCAGCTGCGCGACAAGCCGCAGCGTCCGGGCCGCAATCCAAAGACAGGGGAAGAAATCCCCATCACGGCGCGTCGCGTCGTCACTTTCCACGCCAGCCAGAAGCTTAAAGGCATGGTCGACGTTTCCTCGCAGACCACGCTGACACAACCTGCCTGAACGCGATGAACGAACGGGCCAATAAACCAGAAGTGGTTGTGCTGCCGCCTATTCCGGCGAAACGCTATTTCACGATCGGCGAGGTCAGCGAGCTATGCGGCGTCAAGCCGCACGTGCTGCGTTATTGGGAGCAGGAGTTCACGCAGCTGAAGCCGGTTAAACGGCGCGGTAACCGCCGTTATTATCAGCATCACGAAGTGCTGCTGATTCGCCGCATACGCGAACTCCTGTACGAGCAGGGCTTCACGATCAGTGGCGCGCGCAACAAGCTGGACAGCCGGATGCTGGACGCGCGCGATGACGAAAGCGGGCAGGAAGAAAAGATGAGCGAGTCGATCGCTCTGAGCGAGATTCGCCACGAGCTGCTCGACATCCTGGCCTTGCTGAAACCGGCCGGATAGTCGCCACATCAGGCGAAAAAAGAAGGGTTACGTTGCCGTAACCCTTTTTTATTTGTGGTCGGGACGGTGTGATTCGAACACACGACCCCTTGCACCCCATGCAAGTACGCTACCAGGCTGCGCTACGCCCCGACGAGCGCATGATTATATCAGAGCAAGTTTCGCGCAGCGTAGTCTGTAAAGCAGTTTGATGCATGCGATCGGCTGTTTCATATGCGCTTTTCCGCATATTGGCGGACGGCGGGATGATGCGTACCATCGCGTTTTGCCTGCAGGCGTCTTTGCCAGAATGCTGATGAATTCCGTCCTTGATCAAGACGCGTTGCGTACGGGTTTGCTGATGGCTGCGGGCAGCCTTCGCGCAGTTATGGAAGTCATGCTCTCCGCACATCTGCGTGCGGGTGGCGCCGCATTCGAGACAGTGTACGGTCCCTCGGAGAAATTGCGGCAGTCGATCGCGGAAGGCAGAACGCCGGATGTGTTTGCGTCCGCATCGCTGGCGCATCTTGAGATGCTCGCGCCCCGGCGGCTGCTCGGACCGTCTTCCGTTTTCGCCCGTAACGCCTTGTGTGTAGTGGCGCGCCCGGAACGGCATTTCGATGCAACGAAGTTTGCCGAATGTCTATGCGATCCCGCTGTACGCCTGGCGACATCAACGCCTGGCAGCGATCCGATGGGCGACTATACATGGCAGCTGTTCAGAAATATCGGCCGGCAGCGGCCCGGCGCGTTCGAGCAGCTGAGCCAAAACGCGCGCCAATTGTCGGGTGCGGACATTCCTGCTGCGAACGAGCGCTCGCCTTATATTGCGGCGTTTGAGGAAGATCGGGCCGATGCCTACGTCATGTATCGCACGAACGCGATGCTGGTGAAGCAAGCCATGCCGCAGCTGCAGCTGATCCCCGTACCGGATGCCTATAATGTGCATTGCGCATACGGCATTGCTGCGGCGATGGAGTTGAGCATAGGCCGGCATTTCGTCAGCTTCGTGTTGTCTCCGGCCGGACGGAAGATCCTGACGCAGCACGGATTCGAAATGCCGTAGCCGAAAACGAAGAACGGCGCCGGCCGAATCCTGTCTATTCATTCTCGTATAAGAAAAGGAGAGTGACATGACTTCCGAAAAAGCCGGTATGCAGAAAGAACAGGAACGTTCGGTAACGCCGCGGCCTGCAACGCCGACGACGTCCGGCAATCCGGACGATGTACGCGCCAAGGCGGCAGATTTGCTAGAGAAGGATAATGAAGAAAAACTGGGAGAGCAGGATCTCGACAAGAAGCTCGATAAGACGGGCGGCTAAAGGCAGCAATTTGCGGCAAGGTCCCGCGAGGCCATGATGCGGGACCTTTTCGCTTTCGAACAGGATGGTCGTTATCCGCTGCGCCGGATTCCGATGATCATGCGCTTCAAGCTCGATGCCTGTGGCATTCGATTGCCCTTGATCGCCTGGGCTCTGTTGAGTCGTGAGCAGCGTGAGCGTCTGGTAGATCTGCCTTACGCGTCGGAACACGACAGGCAGCAGTTCCAAGAGGAAATCGTACAGATGCTGGCGCCGCATGCGGACAATCCCGATGCGGCGATCGAACTGGTGCCGGTGGATCAGCAGCCGATATGGCGCGACCTGACGCTTGTGCCGCGGCAGGTTTGCGACCAGTTGGAAGAGCTCACCTTGCCGCCTCTTACCGTCGATCAATGGCGCTCGCTGAACGAGCTGCAACGTTTTGCACTGACGAAACTGACGCGCAGTGGACACAAGAATGCCAATCTTCTGCCGGCGTTACGTGAATTTGGCCTGGCTTGAGCCGCTGCACACGTTGAGCGGTGCACTTTTCCGACATCGCAATCAGAAGTTCTCCGATAGGCGGCAATAGTCGAGCTCGATAGAATACGTTCAACACTACCGGAGCCGGCGGTTCGAAAATATACCGGCACCATTTCCCAAGGCATGCGCGACGCATGCCTTGTTTCATTGGAGCATCAGGCTTCGTTCAGCGCCCGGGTCAGCGTATCGAGATCAAAGGGCTTGGACAGTAGCTTGGCAGAGAAGCCAACGCTCTTCAAATCAAAGTTTGCATGTCCGCTTGCGAAAATGACGTGCGTCACCGGATTGCTGCGCAACGCGCGTTCGGCCAGTTCAACGCCGGACATTTTGGGCAGATTGATGTCGGTCAGCAGGATATCGACGTTGTTGTCCTGCAGATAGGCGAGCGCGTCTTCGGCGTTCGTAACGCCTTGCACGGTATGTCCCATCAGCCGCAGCAGTTCGCAGGTGATTTCCTGCGAATCCAGATAGTCTTCCACTACGAGAATGTGCCTCGGCACGTATTGCTGAATGTCGTTCATGTTGCCTTTGCGGTTCGTAGGGAACGTTAAATTAGTTGAGCTCGTCTTTTATCACAAGGAGCCGAACAGTTCAATTTGCTTGCGGGAAAAGCGGCTGTCAGACAGCGCGCGCAGCCATGAATTGCATTAGCATAGCGCGCAATGACAATTCCGGGACGAATCATGACGATCAAGATCAGCGCGCATTTCGATGCCGGCGCCATCGAGTTTGTGCGCGCAACAGACGCGCAATCAATCGAATTGAGGCTGCGAAAGGATACGCATGCGGATATTGCACAGTGGTTTTATTTCCGCTTGCAGGATGCGAGGGGCGAGCGCTGCACCATGCGCATACTGAACGCCGGCGATGCAATCTTTTCCGACGGCTGGGTCGATTACCAGGCGGTGGCCAGTTACGATCGCCGCCACTGGTTTCGCGTGCCGACCGCTTATGACGGCAAGGTCATGACGATTTCGCACACGCCGCAGTACGACAGCGTGTACTACGCATATTTCGAACCGTATTCCTGGGAACGGCATCTGGAACTGCTGGGCAGGGCGCAGGCAGCGGCGCACGTGCGGGTCGAAGATCTTGGCGACACCGTGGATGGCCGCGACCTGAACGCCATCGTGGTCGGCGATCCGTCCGCGCGCAAGAAAGTCTGGATCATCGCGCGCCAGCACCCCGGCGAAACGATGGCGGAATGGTTCGTCGAAGGCATGCTGGAGACCTTGCTCGATCCGCATGCGCTGATGACGAAGCAGCTGATGCAGCACGCCGTGTTCTACATCGTGCCGAACATGAATCCGGACGGCTCTGTACGTGGCAACTTGCGCACGAACGCGGCCGGCGCGAACCTGAATCGCGAATGGATGGAACCGTCTCCGGAAACCAGTCCCGAGGTTTTCCATGTCAGAAAGCGGATGCACGAGACCGGCTGCGACCTCTTTCTCGATATTCATGGCGACGAATCGATTCCCCATGTATTCGTCGCCGGCAGCGAAATGCTGGAAGGATTCAGCGAGCAGCAGGCGGCGGAACAGCAGGCTTTCATCGATTGCTTCCTGCGCAGCAGCGAAGACTTCCAGACTGAGATCGGCTACGAGAGCGGAAAATACCGGGCCGACCTGTTGAAGCTGGCTTCGAAATACGTGGGCCATACCTTCAAATGCGTATCGCTGACGCTGGAAATGCCGTTCAAGGACAATGCGCGCTCACCCGACGCCAAGGTTGGCTGGAACGGTGCCCGCAGCGCGCAACTGGGGCGGGATATCCTGCCGGCCGTTCTCGACAACGTGCGCAGGGACGCACAGCGAGGCGCGCGATGAGCATCGAGATCGAACGGAAATTCCTGGTGCGCGGAACGGCCTGGAAGCATCTCGGGCAAGCGGTGCCAATCAGGCAGGGCTACCTGTCCGCGCACCCGGACCGCACGGTGCGCGTTCGCATCGAGGGCCTATCGGCAACGCTGACGATCAAGGGACGCTCGCACGGCGCGGTGCGTGGCGAATGGGAATACCCGATTCCGCGCGACGATGCACAAGCCTTGCTGGACGGCTTGTGCGAACGGCCCTTGATCGAGAAAACGCGCACGCGTATCGCGCATGACGGCATGGTATGGGAAGTCGACGAGTTCGGCGGCGATAATCTCGGACTGGTGGTCGCCGAGATCGAACTGACATCCGAGCATCAAGGCTTCTCGAAACCGGATTGGGTAGGCGAGGAGGTAACGGCGGATGCGCGCTATTTCAATTCAAACCTGTTGAAGCATCCGTTCACGTCCTGGTGACGGCGCCAGCCTAATGCAGATGGCCGGCGCTGGTCGGCGCATCTTCCGGCATTTCCGCGTGCACCAGTTCGGCGTCAATGTCTGGAAACAGCGGTGCCCCGCAATCGTCGCAGAACTCCATCGGAAAATGCTCGGCATGATGCTTGATGTGCGTGACGCCGCATTCCTCGAGCAGTGAAAAAATTTCTTCCAGCGGTGATCTGCGCACGATGTCGGCTGCCAGTTCAGCATCCGGCGCAGCGTTCTCGCCATACGGCATGCCATCTTCGTCTTCCGGTCCATACAGCGGCCACACTACGCCGTAGACTACATCCTGGTCGCTGGTCAGCGCGAAGCTGATTCTGTATTCGTCGACGCGGCTGCCGCCTTCTTCTTCGCCAAAGCCGCCAACGATCGCCTGCAGCGCACGAGCCTCGACACCAAGCGTGTGCGTCAAATAATGAACGGCTGCACGGATCGAGGCAGGCCGGATATTGCGGTCACCTTCGCGGCACGCCGTGAAATAGGCTTCCGGAAGCAGCAATTCGACACCGCAGCCGGGCAGCAGCCGCGTCACGGTCGGCATCGCCTGCGCATTCCATTGCGACAAGGCTTGATCGCGCTCGGCCGGATCGGTCGTCTCCTGCCAGCGGAACAGGGGCTCGCCGCTGAGCGCCGCCACGACTGCCACCAAATAGCGCGTGTCGGCGAGGAAGGGCGCCGTTTCCGGTTGGTGCGGATCGAGCTTGACGAAGCTTCCTTTCAGTGCGGCTTGCGCCAGGCGCTGCGTCAGGGCAAAGGTCTCGGTGTGATTGCGCGGCAACTGGTCGATCGCAAACAGCATCGGTGCCATGGCCATCTTTGCGTTGGCGGCGAGCACGTGCGCATACAGCTGCGCGGACAGGGTCGCGTGCGCTTCGTTTGGCAGCGGACCGGCAGCGATCGAGAAACGCGTCCAGGCGAGGATGGGCGCCGCGATCAGCAGCGCATCGTAACGCGCGCCTTCGTATTCGATCTGGCAGGATTCGCTGACCGCTTCCGCGCTTTCCATCAAGGCGTCGTAAGCGGATGATTCCAGCTTGAATGCGTGATCCAGCGCGGCATCGATGATGTCCTGGTGATCGTTCTTCATCAGGCGACGCAGCAGCGCATCCAGCTGCTGTTCCCAGTTGCGTTCTTCCAGACGGCTGGCCGACTGCACCACCGCCTGCGCAAGCGAGGTCAAGCGCTGGCTGTCGGCGGAGCGTTTCTGGGCATTGCTTTTGAATGGACGACGCATGGAAGGGAGTGGAATGAAGGCAGAGCACCTATTGTAGTGGATTACGCTTCGGCAACCTACACACTGGTGGAAGGCGGCGGTAAAAAGAAAGGCCGCATGCGAACATGCGGCTTTTCGGATGAAAGCGGCCCTGTCAGGCTGCAAGCAGCTGGCGCAGCACGAAGGGCAGGATGCCGCCATGCTTGTAATAGTCCACTTCGATC
>DATMTZ010000370.1:0-2804 GCA_035563975.1 Oxalicibacterium sp.
CCGTTGTCGATGTGGACGCCGATGAGCGTCTGCTGGCGCAATACGATGAACTGGTGCCGGTGCTGACCGCGCGCACGCCAGATCGCCCGGAGCAGCGCCTCTGCCATTATTTCCTGGACGAAAACGCGGTACATGCCTTCATCGCCGGCATCGCCAGAGCCACATGAGGCGGGCCATTCCGCGCGGTTTGCGCGGTTTTACCGGGAGCGCGTGCGGGAATTTACGGGCTTTCCCCTCTGAAATCCGGTAAAATGCGCGGATTCTCGTCCCTCTGTCACAAGGCGCTCGCCTGGAGAATCCTTCCTGGTATCGAGCGCTTTTTTTGTAGTCGCTAATTGGTTAATGAACAACATCCGCAATTTTTCCATCATCGCGCACATCGACCACGGTAAATCCACGCTTGCCGACCGCATCATCCAGCTGTGCGGCGGCCTGTCCGATCGCGAAATGGAAGCACAGGTTCTCGATTCGATGGATATCGAGCGCGAACGCGGCATCACGATCAAGGCGCAGACAGCGGCGCTGAGCTACAAGGCGCAAGACGGACAGACCTACAACCTGAACCTGATCGATACGCCGGGCCACGTCGACTTCAGCTATGAAGTCAGCCGCTCGCTGTCGGCCTGCGAGGGCGCCTTGCTGGTGGTCGACGCGTCGCAGGGCGTGGAAGCGCAGACCGTCGCCAATTGCTATACCGCGCTGGATCTCGGCGTGGAAGTGGTGCCGGTCCTGAACAAGATCGACTTGCCGTCGGCCGATCCCGCCAGTGCCAGCGCAGAGATCGAGGAAGTGATCGGTATCGACGCCAGCGACGCGGTGCACTGCTCGGCCAAGACCGGCCTGGGTGTGGCCGAGGTGCTGGAATCGCTGATCGCCAAGGTGCCGCCGCCACAGGGCGATCCGGACGCGCCGTTGCAGGCGCTGATCGTCGATTCCTGGTTCGACAACTACGTCGGCGTCGTGATGCTGGTGCGCGTGAAGAACGGCACCTTGCGGCCGAAGGACAAGATCCGCCTGATGGCGACCGATTCGTCGCATCTGGTGGAAAGCGTCGGCGTCTTCACGCCGAAGTCGATCGCGCGCGAATCGCTGTCGGCCGGACAGGTGGGATTCGTCATCGCCGGCATCAAGGAATTGAAAGCCGCCAAGGTTGGCGACACGGTCACGCTCGCCAGCCGTCCCGCCGCCGAACCGCTGCCCGGATTCAAGGAAGTGCAGCCGCAGGTGTTTGCCGGCCTGTTTCCGGTCGAGGCGAACCAGTACGATGCACTGCGCGACTCGCTGGAAAAACTGAAGCTGAATGACGCTGCGCTGATGTACGAGCCGGAAGTGTCGCAGGCGCTGGGCTTCGGCTTCCGCTGCGGCTTCCTCGGCCTGCTGCACATGGAAATCGTGCAGGAACGTCTCGAACGCGAGTTCGACATGGACCTGATCACGACGGCGCCGACGGTTATTTACGAAGTCGTGATGCGCGACGGTTCGATCCTCATGGTCGATAACCCGTCGAAGATGCCCGATCCGTCGAAGATCGAGGAAATCCGCGAACCGATCGTCACCGTCAACCTGTACATGCCGCAGGAATACGTTGGCTCCGTCATCACGCTGTGCACGCAGAAACGCGGCGTTCAGATGGACATGAACTACCACGGCAAGCAGGTCAAGCTGGTCTATGAGATGCCGATGGCGGAAATCGTGCTCGACTTCTTCGACAAGCTGAAATCCACCTCGCGCGGCTATGCGTCGATGGATTACGAGTTCAAGGAATATCGTTCGTCGGACGTGGTCAAGGTCGATATGCTGATCAACAGCGAGAAGGTCGATGCGCTCGCGATCATCGTGCACCGTGCCAACAGCCAGTTCCGCGGCCGTGCCGTCGCAGCCAAGATGCGCGAGCTGATTCCGCGCCAGATGTTCGATGTCGCCATCCAGGCCGCGATTGGCGCCAACATCATCTCGCGCGAGAACGTGAAGGCCTTGCGCAAGAACGTGCTCGCAAAATGCTATGGCGGTGACATCAGCCGCAAACGCAAGCTGCTGGAAAAGCAGAAGGCTGGCAAGAAACGCATGAAGCAGGTCGGCTCGGTGGAAATCCCGCAGGAAGCCTTCCTGGCCATTCTACAAGTGGAAGAAAAATGACAATGCAAGACCTGTTGGGAAATTTCGCGCTGATCCTGTTCGTTCTGATGATCGTGACGGGCATCATCTGGGTGCTCGATACGTTTTATCTGGCGAAGCAGCGCCGTGCCAAGGCGGCTGCAGTGCTGGCCGAGTTCGATGCGCGCAATGCGAAGCTGGCCGGCGAGGGCGTCAAGCCCGACACGACCGGCCGCGCCGAGTTGCAGGCCAGCCTGCTGCGCCAGCCGACCTGGATCGAATATTCCGGCAGCTTCTTTCCGGTCATCGCGCTGGTGTTCTTCCTGCGTTCCTTCCTGTACGAGCCTTTCAAGATTCCGTCGAGCTCGATGGTGCCGACGCTGCAGATCGGCGACCTGATCCTCGTCAACAAGTACCAGTACGGCATACGCCTGCCTATCATCAACAAGAAGATCATCGAGATCGGCAATCCGCAGCGTGGCGACGTGATGGTCTTCAAATACCCGGAAAACCCGTCGCTCGATTACATCAAACGCGTGGTGGGCGTGCCCGGCGACACGGTCACGTATCGCAACAAGCGGCTGATCGTCAACGGCCAGGCCGTGTCGTACAAGCCGTTGCCGGACTATCTGGACGAAGAGACACTCAGCTATTCCAAGCACTTGCAGGAAAACCTGAACGGCGTATCGCACGAAATCCTGAACAACCCG
>DATMTZ010000371.1:0-10597 GCA_035563975.1 Oxalicibacterium sp.
CGACCCGGCACGCAACTTCGCGCCGGACTTCCGCAGCGCCACGCCCGACGTGTGGGCGCGCGTGCAGCTGGTCTACGTCTGCTCGCCGGGCAATCCGGCCGGCGCGGTACTGACGCTGGAAGACTGGAAGGAATTGTTCGAATTGTCCGACCGCTACGGCTTCGTGATCGCGGCTGACGAGTGCTATTCCGAAATCTATTTCAAGGAAGAGGCGCCGCTGGGGGCGCTGGAAGCGGCGCACAAGCTCGGCCGCAGCGGCTATCCGCGCCTGATCGGCTTTTCGAGCCTGTCCAAGCGCTCGAACGTGCCGGGCATGCGTTCCGGCTTCGTCGCCGGCGATGCGGAAATCCTGAAGCAATTCCTGCTATACCGCACCTATCACGGCAGCGCGATGAGCCCTTCCGTGCAAAGCGCATCGATCGCGGCATGGAACGACGAGAAGCATGTGATCGAAAATCGCCAGAAATACATCGCGAAATTCAGGCAGGTCACGCCGCTGCTGCAGGAAGTCGTCGACGTCGCATTGCCGGACGCCGGTTTCTATTTGTGGGCGCGCGTCAACAAACTGGCCGACATCAGCGACATCGAATTCGCGAAGCGCCTGTACGCCGAATATAATGTGACGGTTCTGCCCGGCAGCTATCTGGGCCGCGAAGCGCACGGCACCAATCCCGGCAGCAATCGCGTGCGCATGGCGCTGGTCGCCGAAGTCGACGAATGCCTGGAAGCCGCGCAACGCATCGTGACGTTCTGCAAGACACTCGCCTGATTCACTCCTATTCCCTTTACCTTTCTCAACAAGCAAAGACATGACTCAACAACTCGAACAACTGATCGATCAAGCCTGGGAAAACCGCGCGGACTTCTCGCCTAAAAACGCGCCGGCCGACGTACGCAATGCCGTCGCCTCCGTCATCGATCAGCTGAACAAGGGCAGCCTGCGCGTCGCGCAAAAGACCAACGGCGAATGGATCGTCAACCAATGGGTCAAGAAAGCCGTGCTGCTGTCCTTCCGCCTGGAAGACAACGTCGCGCTGCCGGCCGGCGGCAACATGCAGTTCTACGACAAGGTGCCGACCAAGTTCGCGAATTACACCGAAGCCGATTTCGCCGCCGGCGGTTTCCGCGTGGTGCCGCCGGCAGTCGCACGCCACGGCAGCTTCATCGGCAAGAACGTCGTGATGATGCCGTCGTACGTCAACATCGGCGCGTATGTCGATGAAGGCACGATGGTCGATACCTGGGCCACGGTCGGTTCGTGCGCACAGATCGGCAAGAACGTGCACCTGTCCGGCGGTGTCGGCATCGGCGGCGTGCTGGAACCGATGCAGGCCAATCCGACCATCATCGAAGACAACTGCTTCATCGGCGCCCGTTCGGAAATCGTCGAAGGCGTGATCGTCGAAGAGAACTCGGTCATCTCGATGGGTGTGTACATCGGCAAATCGACCAAGATTTACGACCGCGCCACCGGCGAAGTCAGCTACGGCCGCATCCCTGCCGGTTCCGTCGTCGTTTCCGGCAACCTGCCGTCGGCCGATGGCAAGTACAGCCTGTACTGCGCCGTGATCGTGAAGAAGGTCGACGCGCAGACACGCTCGAAGACCGCGATCAACGAACTGCTGCGCGACTGATACGCCCGTTACGACGGATTCGATTTCCACTTCACCGGGGACAAGCTCATGGCAATGGATCGGTTATTTCAGTTGATGAAGGAAAAGGCGGCATCCGACCTTTTTATCGCGGTCAATTCGCCGATCCATATCAAGATCAACGGCCAGATGATCCCCGTCAATCAGCAGAAGCTGGATCAGAATGCGATCCTGTCTTTGCTGGGTGAAGTGGTGTCGGCCGCCAAGCTGCAGGAACTGGAGCGCACGAACGAACTGAATATCGGCATCCCGGTCAGCGGCGTCGGCAGTTTCCGTCTGTCCGCGTTTCGCCAGCGCGGCAGCGTGTCGGCCGTGCTGCGCTTCATTCCAAGCGACATCCCGGAGCTGTACACGCTGAACCTGCCGCCTGTGGTGGCCGACCTGATCATGGAAAAGCGCGGATTGCTGCTGGTGGTCGGCTCGACCGGCTCCGGCAAGTCGACCACGATTGCGTCGATGCTGGATCATCGCAACCTGCTGCGCACCGGCCATATCCTGACGCTGGAAGACCCGATCGAATTCCTGTTCAAGAACAAGCGCTCCATCGTCAACCAGCGCGAGATCGGCAACGACGCGAACGACTTGGCAACTGCGCTGAAGAATGCGCTGCGCCAGGCTCCGGACTGCATCATGATCGGCGAGATCCGCGACAAGGAAACCATGGCGGCCGCGCTGGCCTATGCACAATCCGGCCACCTGGTGGTGGCAACGCTGCACGCCAACAACAGCTACCAAGCGCTGACGCGCGTGATCAACTTCTTCCCGCTCGAGACGCGCCAGTCGCTGCTGAACGACTTGGCCACCACGCTGCGCGCTGTCGTTTCACAACGCCTGGTTGCGGCGATTGATGGCGGTCGCCGTCCCGCGGTGGAAGTGATGCTGAATACGCCGCACGTCGCCGAACTGATCGAAAAAGGCGAGATTTCGCAGATCAAGGAAGCGATCGAGAACAGCCTGTCGGCCGGTTCGCAAACCTTCGAACAGGCGCTGATGGCGCTGATCCAGGATGGCGTCGTCACGCAGGAAGAAGCGCTTGCGCACGCCGATTCCGCCAGCAACCTGTTCTGGCTGCTGAACAATTCGGCCAAGAAGGTCGAAGCGGAAGAACCGCAGGAAGAGCAGGGCGCGAGCTTCACCGAATTCACCCTGAAGATGTAAACATGAACATCACGCTGTACGGCATTCCCAACTGCGACACCGTCAAGAAGGCGCGCACCTGGCTGGACGCGAACGGCACCGATTACGCCTTTCACGATTTCAAGAAAAACGGCATCACGCGCGAACTGGTCGCCGCCTGGCTGCGCGACGTGCCGTGGGATGTTCTCGTCAATCGCAAGGGCACGACCTGGCGCAATCTGAGTGACGCGCAAAAGACCGCCGTTACCGACGCCGCCAGCGCGACCGAGCTGATGCTGGCTTCGCCTTCCGTCATCAAGCGCCCTGTGCTGTCCGGCGCAGGCAAGACCAGCGTTGGCTTTTCCGCCGACGCCTACCAACAAATTTTCAAGAAATAATCCATGAGCAAAACGCTCGCATTGACCGAAGAACTGATCGCCCTCTCCTCCGTCACCCCAAGGGACGAAGGATGCCAGGCGCGACTGATCGACCTGCTGGAGCCCCTGGGCTTCCAGTGCGAAACCTTCGCCTCCGGCGGCGTCACCAACCTGTGGGCACGCAAGGGCACGACGCAGCCGCTGCTGGTGTTTGCCGGCCATACCGACGTCGTGCCGACCGGACCGCTGGAGCAATGGACCTCGCCGCCGTTCGAACCGACGCAGCGCGACGGCAAGCTGTACGGCCGCGGTGCAGCCGACATGAAAACTTCGATCGCGGCGATGGTGGTGGCCGCCGAAGAATTCGTCGCTGCCCATCCGGGTCACAAGGGGTCGATCGGCTTCCTGATCACCAGCGACGAGGAAGGTCCGGCCATCGACGGCACCGTGATCGTCTGCAATGCACTGAAGGCGCGCGGCGAGCAACTCGATTACTGCGTGGTTGGCGAACCGACTTCGTCAAACGTGCTCGGCGACATGATCAAGAACGGCCGCCGCGGCAGCATGTCGGGCCGGTTGACCATCAAGGGCATCCAGGGGCATATCGCGTATCCGCAACTGGCGCGCAACCCGATCCATCAATCTGCACCCGCCATCGCCGAACTGGTCGCCGAAAAGTGGGACGACGGCAACGAATATTATCTGCCGACCTCGTTCCAGATTTCGAACATGCACGGCGGCGCCGGCGCATCGAACGTGATCCCGGGCGATGTCGTGATCGATTTCAATTTCCGCTTCTGCACGGCCAGCACGGTGGAAGGCTTGCAGCAGCGCGTGCACGCGATTCTCGACAAGCACGGCCTCGAATACGATCTGAAGTGGTCGATCAGCGGCCACCCTTTCCTGACGCCGAAAGGCAGCCTGAGCGACGCGCTCAGCAAAGCGATCAGGAGCGAAACGGGCGTCGAGACCGAGCTGTCGACCACCGGCGGCACGTCCGACGGCCGCTTCATCGCGCAGATCTGCCCGCAGGTCGTCGAGTTCGGCCCGCCGAACGGCAGCATCCACAAGATCGACGAACACATCGAAGTACGCTTCATCGATCCGCTGAAGAACATTTACCGGCGGACGATGGAAAACCTGCTGTTGTAAATTCCGGCGGCTGGTCTGTACGAGCAGTCCGTCTTGTCGTCAAACCTGAACGCCGCGCCGCGCGCACTCGATGCGCGAACGCGGCGAATCGTTTTTTATCCGAGCACGCCATGCCGAATTCTCCCAGCGATTTTTCCACCGTCCGCGATCTGCTGCGCTATGCCGTCACGCGCTTCAACAAGGCGGAACTCTTCTTCGGCCACGGCACCAGCAACGCGCTGGACGAAGCGGCCTACCTGATCCTGCACACGTTGAAACTGCCGCTGGACAAGCTCGATCCCTTTCTTGATGCGCGCCTGTTGCAAGAAGAAGTTGATGCTGTTCTGCAGGTAATCCAGCGCCGCGCCGAGCAACGCGTGCCGGCCGCCTACATCACGAACGAAGGCTGGCTCGGCGGTTACCGCTTCTACGTCGACGAGCGGGTGATCGTGCCGCGCTCCTTCATCGCCGAATTGATCCAGGACCAGTTTTCGCCGTGGGTCAACGATGCCGAAGGCGTCACCAACATTCTGGAGCTATGCACCGGCTCCGCCTGCCTGCCGATCATGCTGGCCGATGCGTTCGCGAACGCGCAAATCGACGCGGTCGATATTTCGCCCGATGCGCTCGCCGTGGCGCGGCGCAATGTCGACGACTACGAGCTGCAGCACCGTATCACGCTGATCCAGTCCAACCTGTACGAGAACGTGCCGGAGAACAAGTACGACCTGATCGTCAGCAACCCGCCTTATGTGAACGCATCGTCGATGGGCAAGCTGCCGCAGGAATATCTGCGCGAGCCGCAGATTGCGCTGGCCGGCGGTGACGACGGCATGGACCTGGTGCGCGAAATCGTCGCCGGCGCTGCCAAACGCCTGACGCCGAACGGCTTGCTGGTGGTCGAGATCGGCAATGAACGCGCACATGCCGAAGCAGCCTTCCCCGACCTCGAGCTGACCTGGCTCTCGACCAGCGCCGGCGACGACATGGTGTTCCTGGTCACCGCCGACCAATTGCAATAAACCGCTTTTCCGCATACGGGGAACGGCTTTTTAGGTATTCACGTTTCATGATTCGTTTTCAACAGGTCTCCCTGACCCGCGGCGTCAAGCCCCTGCTCGACGGCGTCGACCTCACGCTCAATCCCGGCGACAAGATCGGCCTGATCGGCGCCAACGGCGCCGGCAAGTCCAGCCTGTTCGGCCTGCTGCGCAATGAGCTGCACGCCGATCAGGGCAGCGTCGATTTTCCGGCGAAATGGCGCGTTGCGTACGTGGCGCAGGAAACCCCTGCGCTCGACCGTTCGGCGCTTGATTACGCGATTGACGGCGATGCGCATTTGCGCATGCTGGAAACCCAGCTGGCAGAGGCTGAAAGCCAGCCGGAGAGCGCCGACAACGGTACGCGCATCGCCGAACTGCACAGCGCACTGGCGGATGCCGATGCCTATACGGTCCGCTCGCGCGCCGAACAGCTGCTTACCGGCCTCGGTTTCACGATGGCGCAGATGACGCAACCGGTCGCGAGTTTTTCCGGCGGCTGGCGCATGCGCCTGAACCTCGCGCAGGCGCTGATGTGCCCGTCCGACCTGCTGCTGCTCGATGAACCGACCAATCACCTGGATCTGGATGCCATCATCTGGCTGGAAGACTGGCTGAAGCGCTACGAGGGCACGCTGATCGTGATTTCGCACGACCGCGATTTCCTGGACGGCGTGGTCAACGTCATCGTGCACATCGACGACCGCAAGCTGAAGCGCTACTCAGGCAATTATTCCTCCTTCGAACGCCAGCGCGCCGCGCAAATGGTGCTGGCGCAAAGCGCGATCGAAAAGCAGGCGCGGCAGCGCGCCCACCTGGAATCGTTCATCACGCGTTTCAAGGCCAAGGCCACCAAGGCAAGGCAGGCGCAGAGCCGCATGAAGGCATTGGCGAAAATGGAGGAACTGGCGCCGCTGCGCGCAGCCGCCGAGTTTTCGTTCGAGTTCCGTGAGCCGGCCAACGCGCCGAATCCCTTGCTGGTAATGGAAGACGTCGATGCCGGCTACCGCATCGAGAACGCGAAGGACCATACGGTCATCGAGAAGAAAATCGTCTCGCGCATCAATTTTTCCCTGCAGGCAGGACAGCGCATCGGCCTGCTCGGCGTCAACGGCGCCGGCAAGTCGACGCTGATCAAGACCATCGCCGGCGAACTGCAGGCACTGAACGGTTCGGCGCGATTCGGCAAGGGCTTGGCCATCGGATATTTTGCGCAGCACCAGGTGGAAATGCTGCGCCATGACGAATCGCCGCTGTGGCACCTGATGCATATCGCGCCGACCACGCGCGAACAGGAGCTGCGCAATTTTCTCGGCAGCTTCAATTTCAACGGCGACATGGTGACCAGCAAGATCGCGCCTTTCTCCGGCGGCGAAAAGGCGCGGCTGGCGCTGGCGCTGATCGTATGGCAGCGTCCCAACCTGCTGCTGCTCGACGAACCGACCAATCATCTGGACCTGGAAACGCGCGAGGCCTTGACGATGGCACTGGCGCAATTCGAAGGCACGCTGGTGCTGGTATCGCACGACCGCCACCTGCTGCGCGCAACCACCGACCAGTTCATCATCGTTGCGGATGGCAAGCTACAGCCTTTCGACGGCGATCTCGACGATTACAAAGACTGGCTGTTCAAGACCAAGCTCACGGCAAAAAATGCCGGTGAGCCGCAGAAGGCTGAGACAACGGCTGCGAAGCCGGCGGCGCCGGCAGTACCCGCGCTCGACCGCAAGGAACAGAAGAAGCTGGAAGCCGAAGAACGGCAGCGCCTGTCCGTGCTACGCAAGCCGATCGAAGCGCGCATCAAGCGCCTGGAAGAACAGATGGCGAAAGGCCAGACGAAAAAAGCAGAGATCGATGCGCGACTCGCCGACAGCACGATCTACGATGCCGCCAACAAGGAAGAATTGAAGCGCCTGCTGACCGAGCAGGCCTATTGCACGAAGGACCTGGAGCAACTGGAAACGGAATGGCTGGAGCAACAGGAAATGCTGGAGCAGATAGGCGCCTGAGCATGAAGACGCCGCCCACGCTCGCCATCGTCGGCGCCGGCAAGGTCGGGCGCATGCTGGCAGGGCTGTGGCACGCCGCGGGCGCGGTGACCGTACAAGACATCCTGAACCGCACACCAGGCAGCGCGCAGCAGGCGGCCGACTTCATCGGCGCCGGCCGTGCAATCACCGCGTTCGGCCAGCTGCGGCGCGCCGACATTGTCCTGGTCGGCACACCCGACGACCAGATCGGCGCATGCTGTGACCAACTGGCGGCATCGGGGCAATTGGCAGGCGCGGGAATCGTCTTCCACTGCAGCGGCGCGCTGCGCTCTTCCATCCTGCAATCCGCAAAGGTATCCGGTGCCGCGATCGCCAGCGTTCATCCGGTCCGCAGCTTTGCACGGCCGGAAGAAGTGGCAAGAAGCTTTGCCGGAACCTGGTGCGGCATCGAAGGCGACCGCGAAGCGCTTGATGTACTGCATCCCTTGTTTACCGGCATCGGCGCGCAGCTGTTCGAGATCGATCCTGAACAGAAGATCCTGTACCACGCGGCGGCGGTGTTCGCCTCCAACTATCTGGTGACGTTGCTCGATACTGCGGTCCAGACCTATGGCAAGGCCGGTGTGCCGCCGGAAATCGCGCGGCAGATGATGGCCTCACTGGTCAGGGAAACGACGGAAAATGTATTGCGGTGGGGACCGGAACAGGCGCTGACGGGACCAATCGCCCGCAACGATGTCGCGACCGTGCTCACGCAATACCGCGGCGTAACGCGCTGGGACCGGCGCTACGGCGACCTTTACAAGAAGCTGGGGAAATTGACGGCCGCGCTTGCACGCCGTCGAAACGGTAAAAGCGGCTAGGTCGCGCCGCAAGCGACGCGATTGTTTTCGCTCAATCGTTCGCCGTTACCGGCACTTCGGTGACGGTCTCCGGCAAGCCCGACAGGATCATCAGTTGCACACGGCGGTTGCGCATGCGCCCTTCCGGCGTGTCGTTCGATGCGATCGGTTCGTTGGCCGCATGGCCCATTGCCACCATGCGTTTTTCGGCGATGCCGCTTTCGATGAACAGCCGCACCACGCTGCTGGCGCGTACCGCGGACAACTCCCAGTTCGATGGAAACATCGGCGTGTTGATCGGCACATTATCCGTATGCCCTTCGATCTGCAGGTCGTTGTCAACCTTGGCCAGCACTTCGGCGACCGCTCGCAAGGTCTTTTCCGATTGCGGACTGAGCTTGGCTTCGCCCGGCGCGAACAGCACGCTCGCATTGATTTCGACGCTGACGCCGCGCGCGCTCTGCGTGACACGTACCTTGCCCTGGCTGATCAGCGGCGCCATCGCCTTCAGCAGATCACGCGCGATATTCGTCATGCGTTCCTTCTCGCGCTTGATTGCAGCATCCTGGGGGCTGCTACGCGGTGAAGTGCGGATCGGCAGCGCAACGATCTGGCGTGTCGACTCCACCGCATCCTTGTGCACGGGAGCTTGCTGCTTCAGTCCGCTGAAAGCAATGCCCAGCGCATTGGAGAGCACGCGATACTTCCCTTCATTGACCGACGAAATCGCGTACATCACGACGAAGAAAGCGAACAGCAGCGTGATGAAGTCGGCATAGGACACTAGCCAACGTTCATGATTCTCGTGCTCTTCTTCGTGTTTGCGGCGTGGCATCGTGATGGGGTGATCGAGGCGTAATGATCAGGTCAGGTAGATGTTCATCCGCTCTTCGATCAGACGCGGATTCTCGCCGGCGGCGATGCCGGCGAAAGCATCGGCCAGCATTTCGTGCTTGAACACTTCGCGTGCGACATGGGCCTTCAGTTTTCCCGCGATCGGCAGGAATACGAGGTTGGCGAAGCCCACGCCGTAAATGGTGGCAACAAAAGCAACCGCAATGCCGCCGCCGAGGCGCGCGGGATCGGACAGGTTTTCCATCACGTGAATCAGGCCCAGCACGGCACCCAGGATGCCGATGGTCGGTGCATAGCCGCCGGCGGATTCCCATACCTTGATACCCAGGCGCTGCCGCGTTTCGAAAGCACCGATCTCGAGATCCAGCACGTCGCGCACCTTGGCCGGGTCAACGCCATCGACAATCAGGCGCAGGCCGTGTTGCATGAAGGGGTCGGGCACACCTTCGATCACACGCTCCAAGCTGAGCAGGCCTTCGCGGCGCGCGATCACGCTCCAGCTGCTGACATCGCGCACCAGTGCCGCGTAGTTGTCGTGCGGCGGAGTGAAGACGCTGCCCGCCATTCTCAGGCCGTGAAAGAAATTTTTCAGCCCGCTCTGGAGGATCACGGCGCCAATGGTGCCGACGATCACGATGACGAACGCCGCGGGCTGAATCAGCGAAGCGATCTTTCCGCCTTCCAGTGTTTGCCCGACCAGCAATCCGCCGAGCGCAAGTGCGATACCGATCAGGCTACCCCAGTCCACGCTTTCTCCCTTAAATTGGCACGCATGCGTGCGATGGCCTGGCTATGCAATTGCGAGACGCGCGATTCCGTCACACCCATGATGGCGCCGATTTCCTTCAGGTTCATTTCCTGTTCGTAGTACAGGCCCATCAGGATTTTTTCACGCTCCGGCAAACTTTCGATTGCGTGGATGACGGCAGCGCGAAAACCGGTGTTCATCAATGCCTGCAGCGGGTCTGCGCCGGCGTCGCTGCAGTAGCGGTCGAGAAAGTGCTCATTCTCGTCACTGTCGTGAAAGTCCTCGTAGTACACCAGCTGGTGACCGCCGCCATCGCTCAGCAAATCCTGGTATTCCGACAAGGACAGCTTCAGTTGCTTGGCGACTTCGCTTTCGTTCGGCGCGCGTCCCAGCTTCTGCTGCAGCGCGTTCATCGCCACCTCGATCTTGCGCATGTTCTGACGCATGCTGCGCGGCATCCAGTCGCTGCTGCGCAATTCGTCCAGCATGGCGCCGCGTATGCGCTGCACGGCGTATGTCTCGAATTGCGCGCCGTGCGTTTCTTCGTAACGGCTGACTGCATCCAGCAGACCCATCATGCCGGCCTGGATCAGATCGTCGACTTCCACGCTCGGCGGCAGCTTGGCCTTCATCTGATGCGCAAGCTTCTTGACCAGCGGCGCATGCTCGCTGACCAGATGATCCTTGTCGGATTTACCTGCCGCGGTGTACATGCGCTACGCTCCCGCTTCGGCGCGATGCGCAAGCGCGCGCATGCCGACATTCGCGGCGACGCGCGAAGACAACTGCTCGGCCAGGCGGCGGAAAGCGACCGACGCACCGGCCAGCGGGAAGGCGTCGATCAC
>DATMTZ010000372.1:0-4284 GCA_035563975.1 Oxalicibacterium sp.
GAGCGACGAAGGCATCGTGCATCCGCTGACCGGCGACCGCGGCCGCGTGCGCTTCGTTCCGCCCGAATGGATCTCGACGTATTTGCATTGGATCGACAACATCCAGGATTGGTGCATCTCGCGCCAGCTCTGGTGGGGCCACCAGATCCCGGCGTGGTACGACGACGAGGGCAATTACTACGTCGCGCACGACGAAGCCGAAGCAAAAGCGAAGGCCGCCGCCGCCGGCCACACCGGCAATCTGAAGCGCGACGACGATGTGCTCGACACCTGGTTCTCGTCCGCGCTGGTGCCCTTCTCGACGCTCGGCTGGCCGGAAGAGACGCCCGATCTGAAAGCCTTCCTGCCGTCCTCGGTGCTGGTGACAGGCTTCGACATCATCTTCTTCTGGGTCGCGCGCATGGTCATGATGACCTCGCACTTCACCGGCAAGGTGCCGTTCAAGACCGTCTACGTGCACGGCCTGGTGCGCGATTCGAGCGGCCAGAAGATGTCCAAGTCCAAGGGCAACACGCTGGACCCGATCGACCTGATCGACGGCATCAGCGTCGACGCGCTCGCTGCCAAGCGCACCGCCGGCCTGATGAATCCGAAACAGGCGGCCAGCATCGAAAAGGCCACGCGCAAGGAATTCGCCACCGGCATCGCCGCGTACGGCACCGACGCGTTGCGCTTCACGATGGCGAGCTATGCCTCGCTCGGCCGCAACATCAATTTCGACCTGCATCGCTGCGAAGGCTATCGCAACTTCTGCAACAAGCTGTGGAACGCGACTCGCTTCGTGCTGATGAATTGCGAGGGCCAGGATTGCGGCTTCAGCAAACCCGGCCCCTGCGAACCCGGCGATTGCACGCCCGAGGGTTACACCGATTTCTCGCAGGCCGATTTCTGGATCGTGTCGTTGCTGCAGCGCGTGGAAGCAGACGTCGCCAAAGGCTTCGCTGACTACCGCTTCGACAATATTGCGTCGTCGATCTACCAGTTCATCTGGGACGAATACTGCGACTGGTACCTGGAAGTCGCCAAGGTTCAGATCCAGACCGGCACGCCGGCGCAACAACGCGCCACGCGCCGCACGCTGCTGCGCGTGCTGGAAACCATTCTGCGTCTGGCGCATCCGGTCATTCCGTTCATCACCGAGCAGTTGTGGCAAACGGTTGCGCCGCTGACCGGGCTGAAGCTGAACCCGGCCGGCGACACCATCATGCTGCAGCGCTATCCGGAATCGCAGCCAAGCAAGATCGACGAAGCTTCCGAGCAATGGATGGCGGAACTGAAGGCGATGACCGACGCCTGCCGCAACCTGCGCGGCGAAATGCAGCTGTCGCCGGCGCAGCGCGTGCCGCTGATCATGGAAGCCGCCGATACCGAACAGCGCGCGCGCCTGCAGGGCTTTGCGCCTTACCTGCAATCGCTGGCCAAGCTGTCGGAAGTGCAGGTGGTCGCCACGCTGCCGCAATCGCCGGCGCCGGTTTCCATCGTCGGCACCACCAAGCTGATGCTGGAAGTGGAAATCGACGTCGAAGCGGAACGCGAGCGTCTGACGAAGGAAATCACGCGTCTGGAAGGCGAGATCGCGAAGGCAAATGCCAAGCTGTCCAACGAAAGCTTCGTCGCGCGCGCGCCGGCGCAGGTGGTGGCGCAGGAGAAGGAACGCGTGACGAATTTCTCGGCGACGCTGGACAAGTTGCGCGAGCAGTTCGGCAAGCTGTAGTTCTGAGCAGCTCAAACAAAAAGCGCAGGCGAGTCCTGCGCTTTTTTATTGTCTTTGGAAACGAGCTCTGGATTCCCGCCTGCGCGGGAATGGCAGAGATAGATTTCGCGTCCCTTGTCGTTCCCGCGAAGGCGGGAACCCAGGAACGCTCCACAAAAAGTGAAAAGGCATCGATCTCGCCACACCTCCTGCGACGCTTCTGGATTCCCGCTTACGGGAATGACGAAGTACTTTTCCTAGCCGTCAATATGCGCCACCAGCGGCAAATGATCCGAGGCTTTCTTCGCCAGCGGCGTCGCATGCACATTGATACGCAGCAGCCGGTGGCGCGGGCTGATCCAGATGCGGTCCAGCGCAAACACCGGCCAGCGTGAAGGAAAGGTGCGCAGCGTCGGCACCGGTTCGAAATGCGTGACCAGCCGGCGCAGGCAGCGTCCCCACACGAACCACTCGTTGACGTCGCCCATCAGGATCACAGGCATGCGGTCGGTATCGAAGCGCTGCAGCAGCTTGCCGATCTGGTCGCAACGCTCGGCCGGCCGCAGGCCGAGGTGGGTAGCGACGATGCGCAAGGGATGGCCGTGCACGTCGAGGTCGGCATCCAGCGCGCCGCGCGGCTCACGGCTGCCGAAGGACAGGTCGATGGTGCGCGTCATGCGCACCGGATAGCGGCTCAGCACCGCGTTGCCATAGCGGCGGTGCGGCAGGTTCAGTGCCGGCCCCTCGACGGCATGGAAACCCGTTGCTTCCTGCAGCGCGCTCAGCACATTCTCGCGCCGGCTGTCGCCCAACGGCACTTCCTGCAGGGCGACGACATCGGCATTGATTTCCTGCAGCACGGCAGCCACACGCTGCGGATCGAAGCGGCGGTCGGTGCCGACCGCGCCGTGGATGTTGTAGGTGGCTACCGCCAGTGGCCACGGATCGAGATCGATCGGCGCTGCGTTTTCCAGTTGGTCGCTCATGGTGTTCATTTGGCCGCCTGTTGTGCCGCGCGCGGCCGGTCGAAGAGTTTTTGCAGGCCCACCGCGATGCCGATCAACAGCACGCCGATCGCAGCCAGGATGGCAAAGCCCGAAGGGCTGGGATGGCGGATCGCCTGCGCGAGGTGGTGCACGAAGACCACGGTCAGCACGATGCCGGGACTCATGCCGAGCGCGGTACCAAGCATGTAGTCGCGCAGGCCGATGTGCGATGCGCCGGCGATCACGTTGACTACCGTGAACGGCGCGATCGGCAAGATGCGGATGATGGCCATCGCCAGGATGCCGCGCTTGGCGATGCGGCGACTGAGCCGGTTGACGCGCGCACCCAGATAGCGGCGCACGGTATCGCGCCCGATCCAGCGGCCGAGCAGGTAGGTGAATACCGCGGTCGCGACCGAGCCGACGATCGCGTACAGCGCGCCGTACAAGGGGCCGAATACGATGCCGGTGACGGCGATCAATAGCGTGATGGGAATAATCAAGCCGGCCAGCGCATAGAACGCGATCACGATCAGCGGCGTGAACGGCATGTCGTCGATGCGCTGCGCGATCGCGATCAGCGAAGACAGATTGATCCATTTTCCCAGCGGCGTGAAGCGCCATGCCAGCGCGCAGATCGCCAGCGTCAGCGCAAACATGCCGAGCCCGACCAGCCGGCGCGGCACCGGCTTGCGCGCATCCTTGGGCACCAGTTGCGCGATCAACTCATCCGGATTGATCGGCCGTTCCGGATCGAATACCGCGTTGGCGGGGATCAGCGCATCCGCGCTCGGTATGGCGATCGGGTCGAACTCCATCATCCAGCGCCGGTCGGTTTTCAGTTCCGCGATTGCCGCATGCAGGCTGCCCAGCCGCGCCAGCGCGCCGGCAACTGCCTGCGGCGAGGTGTCGAGGTGCTCGGCCAGCAGGCGATTGCGCATGTCGGCGATCAGCTCACGGATACATGCGCGATGTGCTTCGTCCTCGCCTTCGCGTGCGTCGATCACCAGGTTGCATTCGGTGTCCAGTACCAGCGAACGATTGCTCATGTTGGCGGAGCCGACGCAGAACAATTCATCGTCCACTACGAACACCTTGCTGTGCACATTCAGGCAATCGGCGCCGAGCCCCGGCAGATGCGGGCAATACATGCGATAGCGCGCCTTGCCGTCGGCCGCCTTCAGCCGCCCGTGCACACGGGCGCGCAGCACGCCCATGGTCGCCTGCTCCAGCCAGCCGCTTTGCATTTCAGGCGATACGATCGCGACTTCCGGCGCGTCCGCATCATTCAGGCGCTCGGCCAGCGCGGTGGAGATCAGGTCGGAGGTGAAGTACTGGTTCTCGAAAAACAGCATGTGCCGAGACGACGCGATCGCATCCAGATACAGCTGGCGGATTTCAAAAACGCCCGGTTCGCTCTCGAACGCCGGCTGCGTGCGTGCGATGCCGATGCGCAGATCATTGATATCGGCCCGTACACTTTCCGGCCACGGGTCATGCAAGGTCTTGGATAGCGGCGCAACAGCGGTACGGCCGGTGGCCGCGCGCCAGCGCTTGCGCGCGAGCTCGCCCAGCGCCGCGGCGGCATCGCTGTCGACCAGCGCC
>DATMTZ010000373.1:0-2517 GCA_035563975.1 Oxalicibacterium sp.
GCGATGTCGTCCGACAGCGGCTTGGGTTCGGAATCGAGAATCATCGGCAGGCCAATCACGGCTGCCAGCACCAGCGCGATCGCGCCGACCAAGCGGCGGCGCGCGCGTTTCTTTTCGGGCAATACGGGATCGACCGGCTCATCCCGCTTGCCACTCGTGCGGCGCTTGCGCGCCGGTTTTTCTTCGTCCGCCAGCGAATAAAATTCGCTGTTGCCGGCGGATGATTCCTGCTTATTTTTGCGAAAAACCGAGAGCAAGCTCATACGATATGGGTCAAATACGTCAGTGATGTTCGGCGTCGCGGTATTCCATCACACCGGCGACGGTCAGGAACGATCCGAAGACCGCAATTCTATCATTTTCGCCCGCCCGGCTGAGTGCGTTCGCAAAAGCGTCGGCCGGCGACGCGAATGTGCGTATGCTGCGTTCCGTATCCGCAACAGACGGCATATCGCCATAGGTTTCCCGGAGGTTTTCAGCAATATCTTCGGCCCGCGCTGCACGCGGCAACGGCAGATCCGTCACGCACCAGTGGTCGATATGCGGCTTCAGGTGCGCAATCACGCCGGCGATATCCTTGTCCTGCATCGCGCCGAACACGGCATAGGTATAAGGATGGAAACCCATGTTGCCCAGATTCTGCGCCAGCACGGCGGCCGCGTGCGGATTGTGCGCGACATCGAGAATGACGGTCGGCCGTCCCGGCAATACCTGAAAGCGCCCCGGCAATTCGACCGTCGCCAGGCCATTGCGCACGTCCTGCGCGCTGACCGGCAACCGAAGACGCAGCGCATCAAGCGCCGCCAGCACGGCTGACGCATTCAACAACTGATTGGCGCCGCGCAGCGCCGGATAGGCGAGCGCATTGCGCCGCTGCCCGCGCGCGCTGAAGCTCCACTGCTGCTGATCGCCCTGGTAATTGAAGTCGCGACCGAACAGCCACAAATCGGCGCCGATGGCTTCGGCATGCTGCACCAGCGACTGCGGCGGCACCGGGTCGCCGCAGATAGCGGTCTTGCCGGCACGATAGATGCCGGCTTTCTCAAAGCCGATCTTTTCGCGCGTGTCGCCCAGGTATTCGGTGTGGTCGATGTCGACGCTGGTGACGATGGAGACATCGGCATCCAGTACATTGACCGCATCCAGCCGACCGCCCAAACCAACCTCGAAGATGACGGCATCCAGGCCGGCGTCGGCAAACAGCTGCATGGCTGCCAGCGTGGTGAATTCGAAATACGACAGCGATACCTCGCCGCGCGCCGCCTCGATCCTGTCGAAGCTGGCAATCAGCGCCGCATCGCTGGCCGAGGCGCCGTTGATCCGCATCCGCTCATTGAAATGCAGCAGATGCGGCGACGTGTACAGGCCGACGCGATACCCCGCCTGCAGCAGGATCGCTTCCAGCATCGCGCAGGTCGAGCCCTTGCCGTTTGTGCCGCCGACGATGATCACGGGGCAGGCGAATGCGAGCCCCATCGTGTTCGCCACCGCGCGCACCCGCTCCAGCCCCATGTCGATGGTCTTGGGATGCGAGGATTCGAGGCGGGCGAGCCAATCGGCCAAGGTGGTGGGAAGCGTACTCATGCGGCAACGGAAAAACGGTTCGGGGAAAGTGCAAATAAAAAGCCCGAACCGTTCAAGGTTCGGGCTTGCGATATGGGCATGACGATCAGGCGAGCACTTCGGCCGGCTGATTCTGCAGCAGCGCCAGCAAACGCGCAATTTCCTCGCGCATCTTGCGGCGGTCGACGATCATGTCGATCGCGCCCTTCTGCAGCAGGAATTCGGCACGCTGGAAACCTTCTGGCAGCTTTTCGCGCACGGTGTTCTCGATCACGCGCGGGCCGGCAAAACCGACCAGTGCCTTCGGCTCGGCAATGACGACGTCGCCGAGGAAGGCGAAGGAGGCCGACACGCCGCCCATGGTCGGATCGGTCAGCACCGAGATGAACGGCAGTTTCTTTTCCGCCAGCTTGGTCAGCATCGCGGTGGTCTTCGCCATCTGCATCAGCGACAGCAAGCCTTCCTGCATGCGCGCGCCGCCGGTGGCGGTAATGCAGATGAACGGCACTTTCTGTTCCAGCGCCGTTTGCGCGCCGCGGGCGAAGCGCTCGCCGACCACGGAACCCATCGAGCCGCCCATGAATTCGAATTCGAAGCAGGCGACCACGACCGGCAGCGACATGATGGCTCCGCCCATCACGACCAGCGCATCGGTTTCGCCCGTTGCTTCCAGTGCGGATTTCAGGCGGTCCGGGTATTTCTTGCTGTCCTTGAACTTCAGCGTATCGATCGGCAGCGCTTCCTGGCCGATATCGTAGCGGCCGCCGGCGTCCAGCAATGCATCCAGACGCGCGCGCGCGCCGATGCGCATATGGTGGCTGCACTTCGGGCAGACATGAATATTGGATTCCAGATCGGTGCGGTACAGCACCGATTCGCAGGATGGGCATTTGACCCACAGGCCTTCCGGCACCGACTTGCGCTGCGCGCTGTCAGAGCGCTGGATGCGCGGGG